>JAGFXN010000138.1 GCA_017861215.1 Deltaproteobacteria bacterium
CTGGCAAGGACGGCAAGACTGCCGTCTCCGGAGGGGACAAGCACGGATGCAAGCGCCAGCCTGTCTATCAACCTCACGGCGGAACGGACCATGAAGCCGGCAGCTTCCCGTTTCTTGTATTCGTCCACCTGTCTGGCAAGAAGAAGCTGCTGGTGGTACTTGCGGGCATGATCAAGCCGGTCGGCGACATCCACCAGGAGTTGACAGATGGCGCCCTTGGCCTTGCCGCTGAAGATTTCACCACTTGCTGACCGGTCGCAGCAGAGTACGCCGATGGATTTGCCGTAGCTGGTGATCGGCAGGAGGGTGGTGGCGGTAATGCCGAACTGTACGGCGAAGTCGCGCTCCGTGCTCTGCAGCCGGCCGGAAGAGTGAACTTCAGCAGGCAGCTGCGAGACGAAGGTCGTCGACACAAGAATGTCGGCGGCGATTATCGGAAAGGTCGTGCCGCGGATTGCCGCCTGATCCGGCCCGCTGGCATAGGCACAGGTGAGTGCCCCTTTGGTGAGATCTTCCAGGTAGATCCTGACAGTGCAGTCCGGAGCCGTCTCCGTAATGCCGCTTGCCAGGGCGTGCAGCATTTCTTCAAGATTCTCCTTGCCGAAATCCCTGATTTTTTCTTTCAACCCGGGTAGTGCGAATTGGGGCATGACCGTCTCCAGAGTGTTTTTTATACTCAGTGGAGTGTATTGCGTACGCAGTATGATGTCAAGCGGTTGGGAGGCAACGAAGGCGAGGGCGGTACTGTAGCCGGAAAACAGGCAGTAAATCAAGGAGAGGACGAAGTTTACGCAGCATTGTTTTTTTAAGGTTTCATCCTGCGGCTGTCAATTCAGTCCCTTGCGAATCTGGTAGAGGTCTTCAAGCGGCAGCTCGTTCAGTTCAAAATACTCGAGTTCCAGTTCCTCGACGTAGAACCTGTCAAGACCGGAGTTGTCGAGGAAGTCTTCCCGGAGAGCAATATCCTTCTCGGCGATAATTTGCGGCAGAAGGTTATGCAGGTAAATAGCCTCTTTCTGGATGGTCAGGATGGTTTCACTGAAAAGTTCGCTGTTGATCTCGCCCTTGATCAGTTTCTTGCCAAGCAGTTCTTCGGTGACTTCGCTTCTCAGGGCGTTCTGGTCTTCTTTCGTCGAGAATTTCGAGTAGAAATTCCTGATGCGTTCGCGTACATGGTGCAGAAGCACAAGGAACAGCTGCTCTTCCCTGTCGATGGCCTTGAGCTGTTCCAGGACCGCAAGCGACGGCATGGTTCCGGCCTCGATCTCGTCCAGTCCCTTGACGAGAGCAATCAGTTTCTTTCTGCCGTAGTTGCCGAGGTATTTGTTGTCGAGGATGCCGTCAATGAAAAGAGTACTGAAAAGGTGGGGGCTGAGACTGTCGAACTCTTTCTTGTTGCCGAGGATGCTGCGGAGCATCTCTTCGCTTATATAGATATTTTCCATGAAGGCAAGCTGGTTGATAACCTGAGAAGTGGAGTCGTAGCGGTCAAGATAGGTGATGATGTAGGAAAACTCTTCGAGCAGGGAAATATCCGCACCATCACGGATGTTTTCATCGCAGGCCTTGCTGGCGTCGAGCAGAATCTCTTCGAAGGTATGGTTGCGGTGTTCGGCAGCCAGTTTCTTGGCATGAAGCAGTTTCAGCATGTCTT
Organism: Deltaproteobacteria bacterium; assembly: GCA_017861215.1. Taxonomy (GTDB): domain Bacteria; phylum Desulfobacterota; class Desulfuromonadia; order Geobacterales; family DSM-12255; genus VEOV01. The sequence goes on from JAGFXN010000138.1 coordinate 1,655, forward strand.
CGCGGTCAACGTGGCTTTCAATCTGCCGCTCGCCAAAGAAGAGCCCTTCGAGGATCTGTCTGGTTACGGAGATGTAGTCACTCTCCTCCAGTTCCACCAGCTTGCGATCCTTGCGCAGCAGTTCGTCAAGGGTGTAGAAGAGCGCTCCCGGAATCTTGTTCCTCACCGACAGGGTTTTGAGCCTTGTCAGACGTGCGTTTTCGAGGCGGTTGATTTCGCCCCGCAGATTGCAGGTGCAGAGGATATTGCGATACTCATCCACGATGCGGCGGTTGTCGGGATGCTTGTACATGACGTCAATCCTGATCCGCTCCTGCTGGTAGCGGTCAATATTGTTCCGCTGGGCAAGTTCGGAAAGAATGACAAACTCTTCGTCAGCGATTCTCTTGTTTCTGAAGTAGAGATTCTGGAATGCCTGCCGATACTCTTCATGGTTGACGTTGATCAGTTTGAAAAGGAACAGCTGGACCCCGGGAACTCCCAGATTGGCGATGATGTCGGTAATGATCCGGTTGTCGTCACCGTTACCGATCGAGACGGTTCTTTTCAGCGTCTTGCCGATGTGCCGGAGGATGCTTTCCTGCTGGTCCTTGACAGATGAGCCGAGATGGTCCGTATGAATAAAGAAAAAGTAGTTGGCAACGGCGTTGCCGTCGAAAAAAATCTTTTCGTAGGTGAGTGAGCCGTCGGTCCGGTCACTGAACTTGAGCGTGTTTGATTTCAGGTCATAGTGAGTACCGTACATGACCAGACGGTTGATTACATCGCCTTTCGCCATATCGGTCAGTGGCTGATCGACGCCGAACATGTACTCGCAGAAAGAACCGCCGTTCCCTCTGTGTCTGATGCCGTGCTGGCCGATGACAAACTCGTTGCTTGCCGAGAAAAAACGGAGCTCTGCTTCGCTGCTCTGATCGACATTGAAGAAGTAGCGCTTGTGGGCGTCTACACCGGCAGCGACGGCATAGTATTCAACCCTGTTGTCCAGTGAAACGTGAAGAAGGATGTCTTTATACATGATTGCTTTCCCGCTGATTAAGTTTCAAATAAATACCGCAGTTTTGGCGAATCAGCAACCGTAATATTGTTGGTACGGCTCACAGGTCAAAGGAGAGTCCGTCGTAAGCGAAAAAAACGGTGGCCGGCAGTCTGGCTTCATCTTCATGAGGGACTTCATGAGTAAGGTGCGTCAGATAGGTTCTTGCGGCGCCAATTCGCTGCGCGGTTTCGATAGCCCCGGCTATGTTGAAGTGGTTGGGGTGAGGGGTGTAACGGAGGGCGTCGATTACCAGAACCTCCAGACCCCGCAGCAGAGACAGTGCTGCATCGGTAATGCTGCTGCAGTCGGTAAGGTAGGCAAAACTTCCGAAACGAAAGCCCGTGGCAAGCAGAGTGCCGTGGACGAGCGGTATCGGCGTGACTTCCAGGCCGAACAGGGTGAACGCACCATCAATGACGTGCGGTTCAAGAAGCTGGTGATAGCCGTCCAGAGAAGGACCGGTAAATATATAGGAAAATTTGCTGTCAATGCTGGCAAGGGTCTCTTGGGTGGCATAGCAGGGGATGATGTTTTTGTGCTGGAAGTGAAAGCCGCGGAGGTCGTCTATGCCGTGGATATGATCTGCATGATCATGGGTAAAGAGGACCGCGTCGATCTTCGGAATATTTTCCCGTATTGCCTGGCTGCGCAGGTCTGTCGAAGTGTCAACCAGAATGTAGGCACCGTCATTCTCTACCAGCAGGGAGGTTCTGGTGCGCTTGTTGCGTGGATCTGTTGATGAGCATACCTGGCAGTGACAGCCTACCATGGGAATCCCGGTTGATGTGCCGCTGCCGAGGATGGTGATTTTCATGTGGCATCCTTTCAATGAATGCCCTACAGTAGCATGACTGCTGTCTGTCTGCAAGTCACGGAGGTCTGGTGCGGGTCGCACTGCTTACCCCATATTATCTGCATTCCACCAGAGGAAATGCCGTCACTGTCCGCCGCATTGAACAGCAGCTGCAACAGCTGGGCTGTACCGCGGCCGTTTTCTCTCTGGATGCCGGCTCTGCAGAATCTCTTGCCAGGCAGGTCCGGAGCTTTGCGCCGCATATTGTGCATGCTTTTCATGCCGTCCGCTGCGGTGAGCCGGCAAGGCTGTTGGCGGCTGAGAACCGCATCCCGTATGTCATAACGATGACCGGGACTGATATGTACTGTTCCGGTGAGGGTGGTGCTGCCGGACTCCGTCTCGATCTGCTTGACGGCGCGGCCGCGCTGGTTTTTTTTGCCGCAGAGGTACGGCAGAGCTTCCTTGCTGCTCATCCTGAGCTGGCAGTGGCAACGGCCGTCATTCCGCAAGGGGTTGCCCTGCCGGGCACGCTTTGTGCCGAACCGCCGGCTGCGGCCGCCTTCAATTTCCTCCTGCCCGCCGGGATCAGAGCCGTAAAAAATCTCCTTATGCCGTTCGCCCCTCTGGCCGAGCTGCAGCGGCGCTATCCGCAGACCAGGCTGGTACTGGCCGGCGGGGTAATAGAAGCCGAATATGCCGGGCAGCTCTTTGCCGCAGTCGCCGCCAATCCTTTTGCACGCTGGGAGGGTGAAGTCGCTTTTGAAAAGATGCCGGGCCTGTACAACTCTGCCCATGTGGTGCTGAACAGTTCTTTGTCGGAAGGCGGCATGGCAAACAGCCTGCTGGAGGGGATGGCTTACGGCAGGGCTCTGCTGGCAGCGGATGTTGAGGGGAACCGATCGCTGGTCAGGGATGGGGAGAACGGCCTTCTTTTCAGCGACGCCGCCGATTTTCTCGGCAAGGCGGAGATGCTGCTGCTCGACCAGGGGTTACGCCATAGACTGGCTGCCGCCGGCCGGGACTACGTCCGCAGGAACTGCTCGCCAGCCCTGGAAGCCGGTCGCTATCTGGAAATATACTCAGCGTGCTGCTGACTGGCGTGTCAGCGCAGCAAACAGTTTACAGGCAATTAACCTGAAAACGGCAGTTCAATAAACGCAGAGCAACCGCCAAAAGTAGGCGCTTTTAAGCGAGCAACAGAGAAATCAATAACTTAATGGAAAAACACCGTACACCTTATTGGAGAGATTTTATACTGACCTGCTTTTGAAATTGCTTTGTGATTTTGCTCCGTTGCTCGCTTAAATGCGCCTACTTTTGGCTGTTGCTCAGTGTTTCAAATGATTTTTATGGGATTAACCGCACCAGAACGCAGCCAGGCAACGGGCTGCTTTACTGACCCCTGGCGTGGCTTGTCCGCCGGAAGGCGGCGACGAAAGCATTTACCGGTTCTGCCATCACCTCTTGCGGACTCCCCTCCTGCACAATCCG
>JAGFXN010000139.1 GCA_017861215.1 Deltaproteobacteria bacterium
CAGAGGAAACCGGCTAGAGAGGGGTGCAGCAGCATGCTGCTTTCCAGAACCTGAAACTGACAACCCAATCCACAACAAAAAAGGAGCGCGCATGAAAATCCAGTCTGCAGCAGTTGCCGTGATCCTTGTCCTGGCCAGAGTTGCCTGCGGGGCAGGGGAGGAGCAGAGCATCGACAGGAAAGCCCGGGAGATCATCGTGAAAAAATGCACCGGCTGCCATAGTGACGCCAAGATCAAGGCTGCCTTTAGCGCCGGCAAAGATATGCGGGCCATCCAGAAGGAGATGCAGGGTCGCGGGGCCAATCTCTCCGGCAATGAGCAGGAGGTCCTGGGCATCTATTGGAAGCATTCGCCCCAGCTCAAATAGGTTTCCTCCGGAAACGGCCCTTTGTCGTCATGACACATATCGTTCCACCTTAAAAAAACCCGCAGTCGCGGGCTTTTTTTTGCTGCAACGGAAAAAATCTGCCGCACCATCGAGGCGCCTGTCTCCGCTAAACAGAATTTGCCATCCATACCCGGCTTCCTGTATAGTGACGCCAGGAGGCTTTCCCATGAATTTTTGCCGACAGACCGCCCTGTGTACCCTGTTCGCCCTTGCCCTTGCCGGTTGCGCCTTTACCAACGGCACCTCACCCCGGGGGCTTGAGGCCCCGGTCGAGAATGCCGCTGTCAGGCTCTCTGCCGACCTGCAGACCGGCGGGTACCGGATCATTACCACTGCTGAACTGAAGCAGTGGCTTGACGAAGGGCGGGATATCACCATTATCAGCACCCTGCCCGCTTACGGGGAAAGAGTGTCCGGCGTTCTGCCGGGATCGGTGAATGCCGCAATGCCGTTGCTTGAGCAGGAACTTGCCCCGGAAGACCGGGAGCACATGCTGATGGCCGCCGGCAGCGACAAACAGCGGACCCTGGTCGTCTACAGCGGCTTCGTGGCCTGCCGGCGGAGCCATATCGGCGCGAAGCTGCTGCGGGACGAGGGCTACAAAAATGTCTACCGCTACCCGGCCGGATTGGCCGGATGGGGTGAAGCAGGCTATCTGCGGTCAAAGTAGCGAAAGGAGCAGATGATCATGAAAGTACTGGTTGATTTATGCATCGTGCCGCTCGGTGTCGGCGTGTCGCTGTCGCCCTATATCGCCGCCTGTGAAATAGTGCTCACCGCCGCCGGGCTGAAGACCGCCCTGCACTCCTACGGCACGAATATCGAGGGTGAGTGGGAGGAAGTTTTTGCGGCGATCAGGCGCTGCCATGAAGTCGTCCATGAAATGGGCGCGCCGCGCATTACCACGACCATCAAAATGGGAACCAGAACCGACCGCAAGCAGTCCCTGGAAGACAAGATCGCCAGCGTGCAGAGCAAGCTGGCCGGCAACACGGCTGCAGAAAACCATGGCAGCTGATGGCAGCAGTACCATGCCGCCCTGCTGCCGGACCACAGGACGGCAATAAACAGCAGGACGGAACGCAGGTCATTTCATGGGCAATTACAGTGCTGTCGTTCTCGACTTTGAAACTACCGGTCTCTCCCCCGACAGCGGCGACAGGGTCATCGAGATCGGTGCGGTGCTCATCCGGGACAACCGGATCGAGGACCGTTTCCAGAGCCTGATGAACCCGGGGCGGCCGGTCAGCGGCTTCATCGAGGAGTACACCGGCATCAGCAACAGCATGCTCGCCACGGCCCCGCCGATTGCTACCGTGATGGAGAAGTTCGTGCATTTCATGGCCGGGCACCATCTGGTTGCCCATAACGCCGGCTTTGACCGGCGTTTTCTCGATGCCGAACTGCAGCGCATCAGCCAGCGGCGCCGGCAGGATTTCGCCTGTTCCCTGCTGGTTGCCCGCCGTGTCTACCCGGATGCTCCCGGGCACAGCCTGGCGGCACTGGTCAGGCACAAGCGGCTGCCGACCAGCGGCGTTCATCACCGGGCACTGGCCGATGCGGAAATGACCGCGCATCTCTGGCTCGGCATGATTGCCGAGCTGAAGAGCGCTTTCCATCTCCGCCAGGTACCGTTTGCCCTGCTGCAGCAGCTGGCTCGGGTCCCCAAAAAAGCCGCTCCCGTCTTTTTGCAGCGCCATGCCGCTGCTCAGCATGGCGAGGCGGGTACTACTGCCGCGCCTGCTGTCTGAACCCGGCTGCCGCCGCTGCCAGCGGCGGTTGCCAGACGCCTCTCTTCACTTCTGCCGTCCGCAGCAAAAGCCGTCCTGCCGGTGCCGCTGCTCCTCTCAATGCCTGCGGCCCGGAACAAGCCGTGAATAATCCCGTTTTTGCGGTACAATACTACTCTGACACGACGCTTCCCCGGTCTGCCGGACTCCGTGCAGGAAAGGAACAGTTATGACCAGCAACGAGTTGTTCTGGAAAGCCGTTGATCAGCATGCCCGGCTGGCGGAGCTTATCAGCCCGGAGGGGGAACTGCGGGAGGTCCCCCTCCGGCGGGATGTCCGCTCCCTCGGGATGCTGCTGGGAAAGGTCATCAGGGAGCAGGCCGGTGAGCAGGCCTTTCTGGTCGAGGAGGAGCTGCGCCGCCTGGCAATTCAACTGCGACAGTTGAACGACAACCAGGGGGAGGCGTGCCTCGATTTTCCCGGCGAACGCGAACTGCAGGCAAAGGCGCAAAGCGTTATCAGCGGGCTGACCGTGGCCGCTGCCTACCAGATCATCAAGGCCTTCTCCACCTATTTCGAACTGACCAATCTGGCGGAAACCAACCACCGCAAGCGGCGGCAGCGGGCCGCCCGCCTGGTGCATACTGCTCCGGACAAGCCGGGCTCCCTGCGCGGCACGCTGCTGCGGATGCAGCAGGCCGGGATCAACGCAGAGCAGACGCTGGCGTGGCTGCGCCGGGTGGAGGTCGTGCCGGTCTTCACTGCCCACCCCACCGACGTGGCGCGCCGGGTGGTCCATTTCAAGCAGCGTCGCATCGCCCGGGAACTGGAAGCGCTCGACCGGCTGCCGCTGACCGATGGCGAGGCTTCCCAGGGGCAGAGCGCCATGCTCGCCGAAATCTCCGCCCTGTGGCAGACGGACGAGGTGCGGCGGCGCAAGCCGACGGTGCTCGACGAGATCAAGATGGGGCTCGACCATTACCCCGACTCCCTGATTACTCCTCTCCCCGCACTGTACGAAGATATCGCGGCGGCGCTGCTGGAGGTTTACGGCCTCGACCTGGCCCCCGCGGAGCTGCCGACGCTGGTCCGTTTCGGCTCATGGATTGGCGGTGACCGGGACGGCAACCCCCATGTGACCGCCGCTTCGACCCGCGACGCCCTGCAGAAGGCGCGCGAGCTCATTCTCGGCGACTATGTTGCCTCGCTGGAAGAGCTGCGGCGGCTGCTCACCCCTTCGGTCTGCCGGGCGCCGGTCTCCCCGCTGCTGGCGGCGGCTCTGCAGCAGTATCTGGCCACCCTGGCCCTGGCAGAGCAGGAGAGCGAAATCATCCCGGAGAGCGAGCAGTACCGGCGCTTCGCCGGCTGCATCCTCCACCGGCTCCGCTTTACCCTGGCGCAGCCGGATCATGCCGATGCCTATCCTGGTGCCGCTGCCTTGAGCAGCGACCTGCAGCTGGTCCGGGAGAGCCTCGTCGCCGGCGGCGGCGAGCGGCAGGCGCGGGTGCTGCTTGATCCGCTGCTGCGGCGGGTCGCAACCTTCGGCTTTCATCTGCACTGCCTCGATATCCGCCAGCATGCCAAAGTGCACGCCACCGCCATCGCCGAACTGGCTGCCGGGGGTACGGCCTGCGGCCTGACGACAGCCGCTCTGCCGTCGCCGCCGTCGGCGGCAACCGCCGAACTGATCGACACCCTGCGGGGCATAGCCGCCCTGAAGCGGAGCTATCCGCCGCAAGCGCTGCAGCGGTACGTGATCAGCGGCGCCGCCAGCGTGCAGGACTCCCTGTCGCTCATCTGGCTGCTGGAACTCTGCGGCGTGCGCGTTGCGGCGGACAGCAGCGGCGATCCCGGCCTGATGCCGGTGCCGCTGTTCGAATCAATCGAGGACCTGCGCCACGCCCCGCAGATCTGCCGCACCCTCTGGCGCTCGGCAGGGTACCAGCCGTTTCTCGATTCCTGGGGGCGGACGCAGGAGGTGATGCTCGGCTATTCCGATTCCAACAAGGATGGCGGCATGCTGACCAGCGCCTGGGAGATTTACAAGACGCACCGCGAGCTGCACAGGGTAGCCGCGGAGTGCGGGGTACGGCTGGTGCTCTTTCATGGCCGGGGGGGTACGGTCGGCCGGGGGGGCGGCCCGACGCACCGAGCGATTGTGGCGCAGCCTGCCGGGGGGTTCAGCGGCTCCCTGAAGATTACCGAGCAGGGGGAGGTGATCAACTGGAAATACTCGGATGCTTCGCTGGCGCAGCGCAACCTGGAGCTGATGGTCGCGGCCTCGCTGGAGTCTCTGGCTCTCTGCGGGGAGGAGGAACAGTCCGGCGCCCGTTGGGAGGAGCTGCTGGAAACACTGTCGGCCGATGCCTACGCCTTCTATCGGCAGCATATTGCGGAGAATGCCGATATCTTTCCGTATTTCGAACAGGCAACGCCGGTGCTGGAGCTGGAGCTGGCCAAGATCGGTTCGCGTCCGGCGCGCCGCGGCCTCAACCGCGATCTTGCCGACTTGCGGGCCATTCCCTGGGGCTTCGGCTGGATGCAGAGCCGCCATGTGATCCCCGGCTGGTTCGGCGTCGGCTATGCCCTGGAGCGGTTTGCCGCCGGCAGGGAAGGGGCGGTGGCAGAGCTGACCGACATGATGCACCGCTGCCCCTTCTTTACCGACCTGCTCAGAAACGTGGAGCTTGCCCTGACCAAGGTCGATCTCCCCCTGGCCCGCCTCTACTCCGATCTGGTGCCTGACGCGGAGCTGCGTGAACGGGTCTTCGGCCTGGTGGTCGAAGAATACCAGCGGACGCGGCGGATGCTGCTGGCGGTCAGCGGCCAGTCGCGCCTGCTGGAGCATAATCCCCCCCT
>JAGFXN010000140.1 GCA_017861215.1 Deltaproteobacteria bacterium
GAACCTGTATGATGCCGCAACCGACAAGCTTGCCTGGACCGTCATGACGGAAACGGACGAGCCTGACTCCATTGACACCGCTGTACGGGAATTCGTCAAGATTGTCATGAAGGATTTGAGAAAGAGCAAGGTGCTGCAGGAGTCGGGCGCAAGAATACAGTAGTCAGGAGTCAGCAGGCACCTTTTCACTGCCTTTACTGAATACTGGATTCAAAGAAGTATGGAGCCTCCTATGAGCCGAAAACTGTTATGTCATGCCCTTTGCTGCCTGCTCCTGTTCACTGCCCCCCCCCTGTCCTGGGCAGCCGTCAATCCCCTCTCGAAGGCAATGGGCAAAGCGGCGGAAACCGAACCGACAGCCACAGCGACAACCGCGACCGAACTGAGCGATGCGGATATCGACGCGAACCGCGTGAAACTCGAGGCCCGGATTGCCGAACTTCGCCGGCAATCCGACCCGGAGGCAGTTGCCGCTCTTCACAGGACTTACCGGGAAGCAGCCACCCCCAAGGAACTGGACGACTGGGAAAAACTGACAAACAAGCTGATCGGGATCCTCGAAAATCATTCGACCAGCCTCTTCAGGTTCAAGAATATCCGCAAAACCACTTTTGACAAAGTAGCGGAGATGAAATCATGGCAGGGCTTTGCCGAAAAACCACCCTATGCCATCTCATTCGTGGACAACCTGCGCGATACCCTGGCAGCCAAAAGAAATGGCCTCCGATCACTGGAAATGATCGTCGCCACAATCGATCTGGAATTCACTGAATATTCGAACAGTCTCAGAAACAGCAACAAACAGGTTCGTCTCGCCTATGTGTACGTGGAAAAAAACGCCGGCAGGCCGGGAGAGCAACGCAGCAAGTGGCTGCTGAAGATGGCAACGCTCAGCAATGAAATCAACCAGGCTGGCGTAGTCTATGGAGAAACGCGCCGCCTCTCAGCGGCGGAGATGCAGAAAGGAGTTCAGACAGAAGTTGATCTGCTCGCTCAGAAACTTGCTGTTGCCAGGTCGAATTATCACTTTTCGGCAGAAGAGCTGAAACAAAAGTTACAGTCCATTGATGACCTGGAAAATAAAGTCAGACAAAAACTGGAACTGGCCAAGAACAGCGAAAATTTTGCCCGCAAGATGCTCGATGCAGCGGAGGCGGCCGTGAGCAAGACTCAGGCCGCACCGGTGGCAAAAGGCGGGCAATCTCTCCAGCTCCAGAGACTGCAGCAGGCGCAGAGACGGCAGCAGCTTCTCTTCGACGACGCCAACCTCCGCATCCTGATCTACAGCGGGATGATTCAACTGCTGAAGAGTGAAAAGAGCCTCTGGGAGCAGCGCTATCTTGTTGCCGCGGGAGGAAGTCGGAGCAGCCGGGATGAACGTACCAGCGGGCAGAATGAACTGGAGCTGGTCGCCAAATGGAAAACATATGTCACCACCAAAATCAGCTCTCTCGAACTTCTCATCAAGAACCAGCAGGAAGCTCTCTCGGCAGCCATCCTCAGCGCCAGCGGCCGTGAGGAGATCCGCACCACCCTCGCCATCTACAAGGGTCAGGAAGAGCTGCTGCAGCAAGGCGTCCTGTTCATCAATGATTATGAGCAGCTTGTGCAGCGGCGCGATGAAGAGGCGCAGCACCTTCAAGTGACGCTGACCGACCGCGCCAGAGGGGCGCTCGCCACGGTCTCTTCACTGTTCGGCAAGTTCTGGTATACCGAGCTGTATGTAGCGGAAGAGACCATCATCGTCGATGACAGGAAAATTACCAGGCCGCGCAGCATCACCGTCGGCAAGGTGGTGGAAGCGGTCCTCATTCTGCTCATCGGTGTCGGGGTGATACGGTACATCAAGAAACCGCTGCACTGGACCGTGACAAAACGGCTCAAGCTTGGCAGCAACGATGCACAGCTGTACACCAGGCTGCTGACCTACGTGATGTTCATCGGCGTTCTGGTCAGCGCCCTGGTCTTTGTCAATATCCCTCTGGCGGTCTTTACCTTTTTCGGCGGCGCTCTCGCCATCGGTGTCGGCTTCGGCGCCCAGGCCCTCATCAGTAATTTCATCAGCGGCCTCATCCTGATGTTCGACCGGACCATCCGCGTGGGAGACGTGGTCGAGGTGGACGGTCACCGCGGCCGCGTCGCCTCCATCGGCATGCGCAGCTCCAGCATCAAGCGTTTCGACGGCGTCGAGATGCTCGTCCCCAACAGCCTCTTCCTGCAGCAGAATGTCATCAACTGGACTTCTTCCGACCCGCGCGCCCGCTATTCGATCTCGGTCGGCGTTGCCTATGGATCGCCGACCAGAGAAGTTGACCGGGTAATCTGCAAAGCGGTTGAAGACCAGCCGGAAGTGCTGCGTGACCCGCCGCCGTATGTGGTGTTCGAGAGTTTTGCCGACAGCTCGCTGAACTTTATCGCCTATTTCTGGATCATCCTGGACCCGGAGGTGAACAGTCTCGTGGTCTTCAGCGACATCCGCCACCGGATCTGTGAGCGGCTCGCCGAGGCAGGCATCGCCATTCCGTTCCCGCAGCGGGACCTGCATCTGGCTGCCGGGCAGCCGCTGGAAGTCAGGATGGTCAATACCGACTGATCTGCGGCGATTAGTCGCCTGATTTTGAAACATTTTCTAATGCGAATTTTTTATCAATATGGTAATCATTTGCAATCTGCACTCAGGGGGAATGGCGTCGTCCGCTATGGTGACTGAACACTCACAAGACAACGGCAGATCAACAGCCCCGGGGCAGCTGATCATCTGCCACGAGTGCGACCTGCTGCAGCGGGAGATCGCGCTGCCTCCGGGGAGGACGGCCCTCTGCGCCAACTGCGGCGCCAAGCTGTACCGGACGGCAAACAGAAGCATCGACCATGCCCTGGCCCTAACCTTGACGGCGGCCATTGTGTTCATCCTTGCCAACGCCTATCCCATCATCGGACTGCAGATCCAGTCAACGCGCAACGAAACATCTCTCCTCAGCGCCGTGCACGCTCTCTGGACCCAGGGAATGGAGATAGTCGCCGGCCTCGTTTTCTTCACGACCTTCCTGGTGCCTCTGGTGCAACTCGGAGTGATGGCCCACATCCTGCTGGCGCTGAAACTTGGCCGGACACCCGCCGGTTTTAACGGCATCATGAGAATCCTGCAGCACTTCTACCCGTGGGGGATGGTGGAGGTCTTCATCATCGGCGTGATCGTCGCCCTGGTAAAACTGACCCACTACGGCAGCCTCATCCCCGGCATCGCCCTCTGGTCGCTGGGCATTCTTACCCTGCTGCTGACCGCTGCCGCGTCATCATTCAACATCCATGACATCTGGGAGCGGGTGCATCCGTGGCCCAGACAACAGGGCGAAACATTGGCTGCGGCTGCAGCCGGCAGCCTGCTCTCCTGCCATGTCTGCGGGCTGGTGTCGCAGGGAGCGCCCCATGGGGAAGAAGCAGACTGCCCACGGTGCTCCGCCCCGCTCCATTTCCGCAAGCCGGACAGCATCACCCGTTCCTGGGCATTTCTGAGCGCTGCCTACATCCTCTACATCCCGGCCAATGTGCTGCCGATCATGAAGGCCAGCTCCATTCTCGGTTCCCAGGACGACACCATCATGAGCGGCGTCATCTACCTCTGGCACTCCGGCTCCTGGGATCTGGCTCTGGTGGTCTTCACCGCCAGCATCCTGGTACCTTTGATGAAGCTTATCGCCCTGACCCTGCTCCTGGTCACGGTGCAGCGCCGCTCCGTCTGGCAGCCGCTGCAGCGGACCAGGCTCTACCGTATCGTCGAACTGGTCGGCCGCTGGTCGATGCTGGATATCTACGTGGTCGCCATCCTTGCCGCCTTGGTGCAGATCGGCTCCCTGGCGACCGTCAACGCCGGACCAGCGGCGCTGGCCTTTGGCGCCGTCGTTGTCCTGACCATGTTTGCCGCCATGGAATTCGATCCACGTCTGATCTGGGACCCTCTACAGAAGGAGAAACCTGAACATGACTGAAACCCCGCAAGCTCCGAGAATTAATGAGATCCCCGAGGCGGTCGCCGAGCCGAAGCGGCGCTTCAAGCTGCAGCTGGTCTGGCTGCTCCCCATAGTCGCCGCAATAATCGGCGGCACCCTGGCGGTTAAATCCTACCTCGATCAGGGGCCGACCATTACCATCACCTTCAAGACCGGCGAGGGACTGGAAGCAGGCAAGACGAAGATCAGGTACAAGGATGTCGAGGTCGGCCTGGTCAAGAGCATCACCATTGCCAAAGACCTCAAACAGGTGATTGTGACCGCCGAGCTTGTCAAAGCCGCCACACCGTACCTGGTGAAGGACACAAACTTCTGGGTCGTCCGTCCCCAGATCTCCGGGGGGAGTGTCACCGGACTCGGAACCCTGATGGGCGGCGCCTACATCGGCATAGACATCGGTAAATCCAAAGATTCGCTACGTGATTTCCAGGGGCTGGAAACGCCGCCGGTCGTCAGCATGGATGTGCCGGGGAGCCGCTTCAAGCTGCACAGCGATGATCTCGGCTCGCTGGACATCGGTTCGCCGATCTATTTCCGCCGTATCCAGGTGGGGCAGATACTCTCCTACGACCTTGACCAGGACGGCAAGGGGGTCACCTTCAAGGCGTTCGTCACTGCTCCGTACGACAAGTACGTCAAGACAAATACCCGCTTCTGGCATGCCAGCGGTATTGACCTCGCCATCGACGCCAACGGGTTGAAGCTGAACACCCAGTCCCTGGTCTCGATTGTCCTCGGTGGGATCGCCTTCCAGACCCTGGATGAAGAAGGGCCGGCGGCGCCGACCGACCCGAATGCCGCGTTCACGCTGTTTGCCAACCGCGAGGAAGCGATGAAGCATCCTGAGACCATCAGCTACACCTACACCCTGGTATTCAAGGAATCCGTGCGCGGCTTGACGGTAGGGGCGCCGGTGGACTTCCGGGGATTGATCATCGGTGAGGTCACGGCGA
>JAGFXN010000141.1 GCA_017861215.1 Deltaproteobacteria bacterium
GATACCCTTTTTCAGACCGGTCTTGCAGATCTCTTCACGGATGAAGTCCACCAGTATCTTTCTGAGCAGGCTGGTGTTGACCGACAGCCGGCTCATCAGCTCCCCCCTTCAGCGGCGATACGCTGCAGCTCGCGGATAGTGAGTTCGAGGTTTTCATCGCGCATCAGGGGGGAGAGAATCCTTTCCCGGCGCAGCTCACCCTCTTTCATCGTCGCCAGAACAAGATCCTCTTCCAGCATCTTCCCCCTGGAGAGAGCCGTGCCGCAGGGGGCGACAGCTTCGGACCCTCCCCAGAAGTTGATGCCGTCTTCGTAGCCGACGCGGTTGCAGTAAAGTACCCGGGCATTGAGGAAGGTGGCGGTGGTTGCTGTGAGTCGCTGCCAGGCAATGGTCGAGCCGAGCTGCTCGTTATCCGTGAGTCCCCGGCCCGGGCTGCTGGAGAGGCAGATAAGCGTGGTTGCGCCGTGCATGGCGAGAATGTAGGGGGCGGAGAGGTGCCAGAGATCTTCACAGATCAGTAGACCGAGCCGGCCAAAACGGCTGTCGAAGGCGCGGAAACGGTCGCCGCGGGCGAGATAGCGCAGTTCGTCGAAAAGGCCGTAGGTCGGCAGGTAGACTTTGCGGTGCAGGTGCACTATTTCACCCTTGTCAAGAAAGATGGCGCTGTTGAAGAAGCGGTAGTCGGCGGTTGCTTCGACAAAGCCGACGGCAATGGCTATCTCTGCCGAGAGCTTCTTCAGCCGGACAATCTCGGGTGAATCGAGAGCCAGGGCGACATCGGGCACCAAGTCCTTGAGGAAATAGCCGGTCAGGGCGAGTTCGGGAAAGACGATCAGGTCTGCCTTGGCACCGATGGCCCGGGCGGTCTGCTCTTCGATCAGGGTGAGGTTGTCCGCCACGCAGCCGAGTTTCGGTTTTATCTGGGCAAGTGCTATGTTGAAGTCCATACATTCCCCTCGCAGGAGTTTTGCGCAAAAGTATCACAGCGGTGCAGGCAATGCAATTATAGCGGAAATTGCCGCGGAAAATATTGCGCCTCCTGGGTTACGGTGCTAATCTGCGACCGGTCATGTCAACCTCTCTGCTGGCTGCTGGCGTTTACCGGTAGCAGAGTACAGTGGCGCGGCGACAGTTTCCGGATACTGCCGGGGGGAATAGTCGGCTTGGGGTTAAAATTCTTGCGACTATTTTGACAGCTACTTATATTCAATGTATGCAGAAATATATTACAGAGACACGGAGACACGGGACAAGTGAGAAGCATAGGAATTGTAGAGGCAACTGAAGACCTTTCCTCGGGGTGCGCTTTTACTTGAACCGTTTGCAGATGATGTCCCAGCGCCGCTGTGTTGAACAGCTTTTTTCTGGGTGATTATGTTGCATTAAACCGGGAGGTTGACGGAAATGAAAATCGAATGTCCTGGCTGCAAGCTGACGGGGAACATCGACGATGCCACGGTTCCGGCAACCGGCCTGGCGATGACCTGTCCCCGCTGCAAGATGCAGTTTACCGCTGAAAGACCGGTACTCCAGGCAGGCGCCGCTCTTGCCATGATGGATAACTGCCCTTCCTGCCGGTATGCGACTTTTTCGGAAGAGAAGTTCGCTGTCTGCCCGAAGTGCGGGCTGGTAGTGGCTGATTACCAGAAAAAACTCCTGGCAGCGAGGCAGGCGGAGGCAAGCCGTCAGAATGCGCCGCCGCCAAGACGGGTCCAGGAGGAGGCTCCGCCTGTCAGGATAACAGAAGAGCAGAAGCGCCGGGATGAAGAGTCGCGCAAAAAGTTTGGTCTGGACAAGGTGCCGGGGGCGGTGGAGGTTGCAGAACCGGTAACTGAACTGCCGCGGGTGGAGACGCCGCTGCCGGTCTTTATTGTCGGCTGGGGCACGGTAATCGTTGCGATCCTGCTGACTGTTTACGGCGGCAGCGGAATTTACGAATATCTGGTGAAAGTGAAAGAGGCCAAAGCCGCCATTGCCGCGTTGGAAGAGACTGATTCGACAACGGTGCTCTTTTTCCAGTTTCTGCTTTTTCCGGTACTGTCAATACTGTATGCGCTTGCCATGCTGGTGTTTGCTGTCCAGTTCATGTCGATGAAACGATGGTTTGCACAAGCCATGCAGCGCGGCGCCTGGGCAGGTGTTGTCCTGATTGCGCTCATGAAGGGGACTGACATGCTTTTCTGGTGCAGAAGGGCTTCTGCTGACGCATCATTCAGCTACTATGCCACCGGACTTTTTGGCGATATTCTGATGGCGGCTTTATGGATTGCCCCGTTTCTGGCCCTCGCCGAATTTTTCAAAAGCTCTCTGTATGAAGAAATTGATAACCTCTTCACGTAACGACGCACCCCTTTTTTGTTGACAAGCTGCCACTGCTCTTAATACATTTACTTTTTACGGCCTATTTTCTGGAGGATTTCATGTCTATCGAGTATAAAATTGCGGTTCTGCCGGGTGACGGCATCGGTCCTGAGGTGATGAACGAGGCCCTGCGGGTTCTGGATGCTGTCGAGAAAAAATACGGCGTCACGTTTGCCAGAACCCATGCCAATGTAGGGGGCGCCGGTATCGACCTTGAGGGGAAGGCGCTGCCGCAGTCAACCGTTGATATCTGCAAGGCGGCCGATGCCATTCTCTTCGGTTCGGTCGGCGGGCCGAAGTGGGAGTCGCTGCCGCCGGACGAGCAGCCGGAGCGTGGCGCGCTGCTGCCGCTGCGCAAAATTTTCGGACTGTACGCCAATCTCCGTCCGGCTATTATTTTCCCGTCGCTGACCGGGGCATCCTCCCTCAAGGAAGAGGTGATCGCCGGCGGCTTCAATGTGCTGGTGATTCGCGAACTGACCGGCGGCATCTACTTTTCCCAGCCCAAGGGGATCGAAGGCACCGGCCGTGAACGGATCGGTGTGGACACCATGCGCTACTCGGTGCCCGAGATCGAGCGGATCACCCATGTAGCCTTTCAGGCTGCCCGCAAGCGCGGCAAAAAGGTCTGCTCCATTGACAAGGCCAACGTCCTTTCTACGTCGGTTCTCTGGCGCGAAATCGTTACCGGCATCGGCAGGGAGTATCCCGATGTCGAGCTGTCCCACATGTATGTCGACAATGCCGCCATGCAGCTGGTCAAGTGGCCGAAGCAGTTCGATGTCATCCTCTGCGAAAACATGTTCGGCGATATTCTTTCCGACGAGGCGGCGATGCTGACCGGCTCACTCGGCATGCTGCCGTCGGCCTCTCTGGCCGAGGGTGCTTTCGGCATGTATGAGCCGTCAGGCGGCTCTGCACCTGACATCGCCGGGCAGGGGATCGCCAATCCGATCGCGCAGATCCTCTCCATGGGGATGATGCTCAAGTTTTCCTTCGGCATGCTCGAGGCGGCCGACACCATTGATAAAGCCGTTGCCAGAGTGCTTGACCAGGGGTTCAGAACCCGCGACATCTTCCAGAAACTGGCCGGCGAAAAACTGGTGAATACCAAGGAGATGGGCGACGCGATAATTGCGGCGCTGTAGGCAACGCCACATTTGAGCGCTACCGGCGTTGCCAGCGTCGCCGGTTTCCTCGACGTACCTTCTGGTACGCCTGCGGTGCCTTCTCCTCGGCGCCTTGGTCTCATCTCAAATCTGACGTTGCTGGTTTGTATTGCCTAAACTAACACTAGACATAGAGAAAAGGAGTGTGACTATGAAAGTCGGCATTGTCGGTTGGCGTGGTATGGTTGGTTCGGTTCTCCTGCAGCGGATGGTCGAGGAGAACGATTTTGCCCTCGGCTTCGAACCGGTGTTTTTCTCCACCTCCCAGGCAGGCGGTGCTGCGCCTCTGAATGCCGGCACCCTGAAGAGTGCCGATGATATCGCCGAGCTGAAAAAACTCGACATTATCATCACCTGTCAGGGTGGGGACTACACCAAGGCGGTGCATCCGCAGCTCCGCAAGGAGGGGTGGAACGGTTACTGGATCGATGCGGCCTCCACCCTGCGGATGGAGGATAACGCGGTCATCATCCTCGATCCGGTAAACCGTTATGTGATCGATGCCGCCCTGGCAAAAGGGCAGAAGGACTTCATCGGCGGCAACTGCACCGTCAGCCTGATGCTGATGGCTCTCGGCGGGCTCTTCCGGGCAAACCTGGTCGAGTGGCTCTCTTCCATGACCTATCAGGCCGCATCCGGCGCAGGCGCGCCGAATATGCGTGAACTGCTGGTGCAGAAGGGGATTCTGCACGCCTCTGTTGCCCACCTGCTCAAGGACCCGTCTTCGGCAATTCTGGAGATCGATCGGGAGGTGACTGCCACCCTGCGCAGCGATGCCCTGCCGAAAAAAGAGTTCGGCTATGCGCTGGCCGGCAACGTGCTCCCCTGGATCGATCGGGAGGTTGAGGATGGTCAGAGCCGCGAGGAGTGGAAAGGTTTTGCCGAGACCAACAAGATTCTCGGTACGACTGCACCGATTCCGGTGGACGGTATCTGCGTCCGGGTCGGCGCCATGCGCTGCCACAGCCAGGCCATGACCATCAAGCTGAACAAGGATCTGCCGCTGGCGGATATCGAAAGCATAATCGCCAACGACAACCAGTGGGTTAAGCTGATCCCCAACAACAAGGCCGACACCCTTGCCGGGCTGACTCCGGCGGCTGTATCCGGTACGCTTACCGTGCCCGTCGGCCGGGTGCGCAAGATGAAGATGGGGCCGCAGTATGTCCAGGCTTTCACCTGCGGCGACCAGCTTCTCTGGGGGGCGGCGGAGCCGCTGAGAAGGATGCTGCGTATCCTTATGGAGCGATAAGAGGCGACGCGATTTTCGGGTAATATCTGCGTGAGTCTTCAGAAATGTTTGTGACTCGGTCTGCGGCCTTCCCTTTGGGCCGCGGATTCTCTTCATCGCCACTCACTCCCTCTACAGCCTTGCTCTTGTCACGAAAACCGCGTTCCTGAAGGGGATGAAAAGCGTCT
>JAGFXN010000142.1 GCA_017861215.1 Deltaproteobacteria bacterium
CGCTCGTCAACATCAATGCCTACCATCAGCCCGGGGTTGAGGCCGGCAAGAAGGCGGCGGGGAAGGTTCTGTCTCTGCAGCAGAGCATCATCAGCTTTTTGCGCAACAGCCCGGGGCTACGCTTTACCGCCGCGGAAACAGCCGTGGGACTTGGTTGTGGCGAGCAGACGGAAACTGTTTTCCGTATCCTGCAGCATCTTGGTGCAAACCGCGCTCACGGCATCAGGATGGAGCGGCAGGAGCCGGTCTGGGAGAGCCTGTTTTGTTTCCATCCGGAAACTCCGGATGTGAAACCATCAGTTTCCGTTTGAGAAAGCGGGGATTTTTTTGTTTTGGCAAGGAGATCGAGGGATTGCGCGGAGGCCCTTGATAATCCGCCACACAATTTTGCTTGCAAAATTGGACCGCGAAGGCGCCCTGTAAGGGGCGGCCGCTAGGCCGAGTCACAAGCAAGACCGAAGATTGACGCCGCCAGGGCGAAAAAGCACCCTTTCCGGGCCGAAACTATTTAGGGCCGATACGTAGATTGAGGGTGGCAAGGAAAACTTCTTGCAGAAAGCAGAGAAGACCGATCATCAGCGCAAGCATCGCCAGGATGAAGCTGAGCGACACCGCTGTTCTCGAGTCGAAATCAATGTAGGAACCGAAGAAAAGAATGGCGATGACGGCGCAGACCAGGAGTGCCGCTACCGTGCAGGCGGTAATGGCAATGTTGATGTAGCGGGCGCGGCGCTTCAGATTACTCCTGATGGCCGGGGCATGCTCCGGCGATGCGTCCTCCAGTTTTGCTTCGAGCATCCTGGCACGGTCAATGACCCTGGCAAGACGGTTGGTTATCACCCCCAGCAGAGACCCGACCGCGGTCAGGAGGAATACCGGGGCAATTGCAAGCTGAATGGCATGGGCAACCCCGCTGACATTGACGAGTTCTCGCATTCAAACACCTCCATCTTGATGTCACCGCACAGAAATTTTCTGCAGTGTACCCAATAGTATCTTTCGTGCAACCGGAAAAGGAGGGCAACGATGAAAAGTGAGTCCGCAGCGGTGAAGTTCAAGGTTGATATCGCTGCCAACCGCCGCTGGCTGCGCGAGCAGATGAACCCGTATTATTTCATTACCATGAAAGATGAACCCCAGGCAAATGCCATGCTCGAACGGGAACTCGGCACCCTCGCCTTCAACCGCCGTCTGGTGCTTGCCGACAGGGAGAAGTCTCTTGTTCTGGCGCTGGTAAACCGCCCCGGAACCCTTTATGAAACCCTGAGCAGGATTCAGGAGAGAGAAGTCTCCTACGCCATGATAGCTCATTCTCACGGTCCCCTTCCCGGCATGGAGCAGTCGCTGGAGATACAGCGCTTTGAGTTCGACCGCAAGAGCAATCAGGAGATTCTCGCCGGCGCGGCGGCAGTTGTGCCGGCTGGGGTAGAGCGCAGGATTGCGGCAGAGATACAGCAAAATTACCGCGCCTTCGACATGAAGGATTTTGACCGGCTGCTGCGGATTATCTGGCTGAATAACGAAAGCTACGTAACAATCTCCCCGGCGGCCAGAGTTGCCCAGATACTGCTGCTGCTGCAGCGGGGCAACCGGAGCGGCGGCTTTTATCTGGGGCTTGAGGAGATGCCGGGCGGACGGGAGTACCGGGTCCTTTTTGCTGTCGGCAACCCGCCGCAGCGTGACTTCCTGCAGCAGATCATGGAGGTGTTCAACCGCCTGGATCTCGGCGTCAACCGGGCGTACTGCCTCACCATCAGCAACGGCACCCACCCCTATTTTCTCGGCACTTTTTATGTGCAGCGCCGTGACGGCGGCATCCTGCAAAACGACTCCGAGCAGTTCCGCCGGCTCAGGCAGGAATTGTCCGCCACCCAGATACTGGCAACACGCTCCTACAGCTATCGGGAGTTTGTTGTCAACAGGGTCATGGGCGGCGAGGATGCCGTCCTGATGAACGTCTTCATCGCTTTCTGCCATACCAATCTTGCCCACAGCAGGCCTGACCGTTTCGGCATAGATGACGTCCAGAGCGCATTTCATGCGCATCCTGACATCTCGCTGCAGCTCTCCGCACTTTTCCGGGCCAGATTCGATCCCGCCACGGGAGACCGCGCCGCTGTTTATGAAGCGGCTCTCGGCGAAAGCCGGCGTGCGGTGGCAGAGTACAATACCGGGCACAAATATCTTGACGAGTTACGGCGCACCATCTTTACCTGCTGCCTTACCTTCATCACCCATACGCTGAAGACCAACTTCTTTGTCCTTGAAAAACAGGCGCTCTCCTTCCGGCTCGATCCTGCCTATCTGGCGACACTGGGCGAAGAGGCACTTGCTGATCTGCCGGCCGTCACACCGTTCCGGGTGACCTTTTTCTTCAGCCGCTTCGGCTTCGGCTACCATATCGGCTTTTCCGACATCGCCCGTGGCGGCTGGCGCACCGTAATCGCCAGAAACCAGGATGATTTCATCACCAATGCCAATAACCTCTTCCGGGAAAACTTTGTCCTTGCCCATACCCAACATCTGAAAAACAAGGATATCTACGAAGGAGGTTCGAAACTGGTAACCATTCTCAACGTCTCCGACATGCGCCAGGGTGAGAGAGGGCTTGAAGAGTGGCGGCTGTTCAAGCTCCAGTATGGCATTACCAACGCATTTCTCGATATTTTCGTGACAAGGGACGGCGTTGCCACCCATCCGCAGGTTATCGACTATTATCGTGAAGATGAGCCGATAGAGCTGGGGCCTGACGAGAATATGCAGGACAGCATGGTGGAAGCGATCGCCTGGCTGTCTGCCAGGCGCGGCTATATCCTCGGCATCGGCCTTATGTCGAGCAAGCGGGTCGGGATCAATCACAAGGAGTACGGCGTAACATCTGCCGGTGTGGTAAAATTTGCCGAAATTACCCTGAAGGAACTTGGTGTTGATAGCCGGTGCGACCCGTACAGCGTCAAGTTTACCGGCGGCACCAACGGCGACGTCGCCGGCAATGCCCTGCGGCTGCTGCTGGAGCGCTCGCCGCAGGTAAAGATAACCCTGATCCTTGACGGCACAGCCGCCCTGTTCGACCCGGAGGGGGCTGATCATGCAGAGCTGCGCCAGATACTGCTCAGGGAGGATCTGGACTGCTTCCCTCCGCAAGCGCTTCATCAGGGCGGCTTCATGCTCTTCAGAAGCGGCAGCCGCCGCGAAGGGCTGCGGGATATCTACCGGAAGGTGAGTGCCACTGCCGGCGGCAGCAGAGAAGAGTGGATATCGACAGATGAATTCTCCAGGGAGTACGGCAGCCTGCCGTTTACGGTGCAGGCGGATATTTTCATTCCGGCCGGCGGCAGACCGGAAACCATCGATAGCGGCAACTGGGAGAAATTCTTTCTTCCCGGCGGCAGCCCTTCGGCAAAAGCGATTATTGAAGGAGCTAACTCTTTTATCACTCCGGAAGCGAGGATCCAGTTGCAAAAGCGCGGCGTCATCATCATGCGCGATGCTTCTGCCAACAAGTGCGGGGTCATCTCCTCTTCGTACGAAATCATTGCCAATCTCCTGTTAACAGAGAAAGAGTTTCTTGCCGAAAAAGAACGGTACGTCAGGGATGTCCTGGCTATTCTGGAAAAGCGGGCCGAGGATGAAGCGAAGCTTATTTTCAGAAGAAGACGCGAGGACCCGGGACTTCTCTGCACCGAGATATCCGACGCACTCAGCGGCGAGATCAATGCCAATTACAGCAGGCTGTTCCGCTTCTTCCAGGGCAGACCGGAGCTCGCACTGCAGCCGCTCTACCGAAAAGCGATTTTCGCCCATCTGCCGCAGATGCTGCGTGCAGAGCCGCGCTACCGGCAGCGGCTCAAGCGGCTGCCGCCAAAGTATCTCTCAGCGATCCTGGCAGCGGAGATCGGCTCATCAATGGTGTATCAAGGGGATCGGAATGCGGCTTTCGAGGATGAGGTGCTTCTGCATCTGCAGAGGTGCTTCCGGTAAAGGTCAATATCGGGGCGGCAGCAGTTGCCGCCCCGGGTCAATGGCAAGCAACGATGTCAAATTCATTACCCTCTATAATCTTCTTCCGTGATATGATACCTGAGAAATCAACTGAAAATGAGACCCGCAATGACTAATTCCGAGGCAATAAAGGCATATTTCCCCTATTCACTGCAGATTCGCAAAGCGGTCTGGGAGCGTCTTTCGTTGGCAGATGTCCATAGTGACATCCGCAGGTCGAAAAAACCGAAAATCTTCTTCTACCGGGAGCTGGCAGCAAGGCTTGGGGCAGAAGGGAAACCCGTTCTCGCCGGCGAGCTGAATCTCTATTCCCTGCAGCTGACTATACAGCGGCATATTGTGAGCAGCTACCTGGAAAAGCAATGTCCGGAGATCCTGCCGGCTCTGCTGCAGGCGGCCGGCATTCTGCCCGGCTCTGCCGGGATCGAAACGCTGGCAGGTACTTTCTGCCGCCTTTTTCCAGGAGAGCCGTTTCTCGACAACCCTCTGCTTGACCCGGCTGTATGGCTGACAGGCGACAAGGATCCTGCCGACCGTCTGAAGATGCTCGTCGCGGAGATTCTCATCCTCTCTGTCGCCGCCTCTAACCAGGCGGTCGAGAGTTTTCGCGAAGTGATCGACTGGCAGGAGCTTATTGCCAGCAGCGCTTCCGCCCAAACAGTAGCGGCCATGGAAAAGCTGCTTGCGGCAGCGCCGCCGGTAGACTCACTCGGGCTTTCTCTCCCCGAGATCCTCCGGCTGCCGCAGCTGGCGGCACCGGATTCCCTCCACGAGCAGCTCAGGTTCATGCAGATGCACTGGCAACACGTACTGCCTGCAGACATCCTGCCGGAGATCATGGGTGCATTTGCACTGATCGAGGAGGAAGGACGGCTCTTCATGCACCACGGTGAGCCTGCCGGCGCACCGGTACTCGAATTCTGGACAAACCTGACAACGCCGGGGACAAACGACTACTATCCCGAGCCGGAGCGCTTCTCAGCCGACACCGACTGGATGCCGAACGTAGTGCTGCTGGCGAAGATGGTCTATGTCTGGCTCGGGCAGCTCTCAAAAAAATACGCCGCAGAGATTACCCGGCTGGACCAGATTCCTGATGCCGAACTGGACAGTCTTGCCGCCTGGGGCATCACCGGGCTCTGGCTGATCGGTCTTTGGGAGCGTTCGCCCGCCTCGCAGCAGATAAAGCGGCTTTGCGGCAACCCGGAGGCGATATCCTCCGCCTACTCTCTTTTCGACTACACGATCGCTGTCGACCTCGGCGGCGAGGAGGCACTCTGGCATCTGCGGGAGCGTGCCCTCAAACGCGGCATCAGACTTGCCAGCGACATGGTGCCGAACCACACCGGACTCCTCTCGAAATGGACCATCGAACATCCCGACTGGTTTGTGCAGCTTGAGTACCCCCCCTACCCCGCTTACAGCTTTACCGGGGTCGACCTCTCCCCATCGCCCGATATCAGCCTGCATATCGAGGACGGCTACTGGGAGCGGCGTGATGCAGCGGTTGTCTTCAAGCATTACGACCACCGCAACGGCCGCACCAGGTACATCTACCACGGCAATGACGGCTCCAGCACCCCCTGGAACGATACGGC
>JAGFXN010000143.1 GCA_017861215.1 Deltaproteobacteria bacterium
ATCACCACGACCCGTTCGTCCCGAACAAGGAACTGCTCAGGGTTCACATGCTCTGCAAGATAGCGGTGCAGTGCTTGCAAATCGCCGCCAAGCTCCAGGCATCCGGCGCTGAGAGTCGCTTCATAGCCGGTGCGGGCAAAAACTGCTTCCTTGGCCGCCGCCAGGCGGCTGCCCGCTTCATCAGGGGCCATGCCGAGCTGCAGCGCCAGCCCGTCTATTGATGCCCGGTATATTTCATCGGCAAGGTCACTGCTGCGGTAGAGGGTGCCGTCAAGATCGAAAATTATGGACGCTATCCGGCTCACCGTAGCTCCTTCACAAGGCTGCTGTCCAGTTTCTCAGGCAGAGCAGACCGGCGGCGTCAACCCCTTTCCCCTGCACCAGAGCTTTGAAGGTGTCACCCATGCCGCCGTCAGGGAGCAGCAGCTTCTTCAGCGCCAGCCGGTCTTTCAACCGCTCTTCCTCGGGAACCGGCCGGGTTTCGAGAGCCATGATTTCCTCCATCATGCCGGTTGCCATGAGAAAGCGGTACTGCTCACCGTACCAGACCTTCTCCAGGCCGGCCTCTGCACCGGTCTGCATCAAGGCGGTAAAATCGACATGAGCCGTAATATCCTGCCGGCCGACCCGGATGTAGGGGTTCTCTGCCACCTGATGGTTATAGTAGCAGAGGAGCGTGCCGTTCATCCGCATTCTGCCGTACAGTTCGTCAGCCAGGTAGCCGTAATCGATGGTGACGACAAAACCGCGCGCCAGCGATTTTGCCACGCCGCGCAGCCACTGGTCGGCGGCAAGGCGGATTTCCGCTTTCTGCCCGGCGGCAAGAGTCACGTTGTGGCGCTGGAGATATGAGGCTATTTCCGGGTTAGTGAGCGGCGCCAGCTGTTCGCAGAACTCGCCGTCGGCAACGGTTACCATCACTTCCTGCAGGCCGGCCGCAGTCATTTCTACCAGGTGGACCGGGAGGGCATCGACCAGTTCATTGGTTAGGATGCAGCCGGTGATCGCCAGAGTGCCGGCTGCAAGCTCGTCCGGACTGCTCCAGGCGAGCCGGTCTGCATGGGCGGCAAGCATTGCCTGCTGGGTGGCGGCCAGCGAAGGTTCCGCCTCGATCAGGCGGCAGGTGACAGTTGCGTACAGTGCCGGTTCCAGTTCGGCAATGGCATCCATGATGTCGGCGGAGAGTCTGCCGTTACCCGCTCCGGCCTCAACTATCTGGAAAGAGGCGGGCTCACCCATGGCATGCCACATTGTGGCGATCTCTTTGCCGATCAACCGGCCGAAAACCCGGTGAACATTGCTGCTGGTATAGAAGTCACCTGCCGCTCCGACTTTCCGCCCGGCGGAGGTGTAGTAACCGAGCCCCGGCTCGTAGAGACACGACTGCATGAAGTCGGCAAAGGGAATCGCCCCTTTGGCATTGATCCTCTCCAGCAGAATGGTGCGCAGTGCGCTGTCGTCAACAGTTTCCACAGATTGCTCCCGTCAGGCTTTTATAGAACATGGGGTTTTGTTTGTCAATGAAGGGGGGCACCGCCCAGCAGCAGAGAGAGGCACCAGGCAACAAGCAGCAGCGTCTCTGCTCCATACATTAGCCTGATGGTGCCCTGCCAGGCCTTGAGGTCAACGGGGTGCAGCGGCTCACCGATAGCCGGCTTGGCCACCGGCCTGCCGAAATAATAGTTTGTTCCGCCGAGCTGCACGCCAAGCGCCCCGGCAGCAGCCGCCTCCGGGATGCCGCTGTTCGGGGAGGAGTGGTTGCGGCCGTCCCGCCGCATGATCCGCCAGGAGCCTTGCATGGAGAGACCGGCAAACGGCGTCGCCAGCACCAGCAGCAGCCCGGTCAGCCGCGACGGCAGCCAGTTGGCAAGGTCGTCACACCGGGCCGATGCCCGGCCGAAGAGCAGGTACTTTTCATTTTTGTAGCCGACCATGGAGTCGAGGGTATTGACGGCCTTGTAGGCCAGCCCGAGCACCGGGCCGCCGAGCATGAGGCAGAGCAGGGGGGCAATAACCCCGTCCGCCGTGTTTTCCGCCACCGTCTCTACCGTGCCGCGCCAGATCTCCGGCTCTTTCAGCCCCGCCGTGTCCCGGCCGACGATCAAGGAGAGGCATCTTCTCGCTCCGGCCAAATCGCCGCCGGCCAGCGCCCTGGCCACCAGCGCCGACTGCAGATGCAGCGAGCGGGCGGCCAGGCAGCTCCAGGAGAAGAGCAGTGCGACAGCAAAGCCGACAGCCGGGCTGATGGCATAGGCCAGCTTGAGGAGCAGTGCCGCAGTTCCGGCGGTTATGGCGACGGTGCCGATAAGCAGCAGGGTCCCTCCCAGCAGTTCCTGACGCAGCACTCTCCGTAACTGTTTTTCGAGGAAGGTAATCAGGCTGCCGATAATAACCACCGGATGAGGGAGCCAGCGCGGATCGCCGATCAGCCAGTCAAGCAGCACGGCAGCGGGAATGATGAGAAGATCGGCACTCACTGCTTACAGACCACAGATGCGAAGCAGCCGCTCCATATCCAGATTCTGTTCGAGATGCGCGGCCAGCTTGTCGTACGGATCGTCCTGAACGGCCGCTTCCCGCTCGGCCAGCCCTTTTTTGCGCCTGATCCGGTTGAGGAAGGCGCTGCGGAAAGAGTCATTGCCGAACAGCCCGTGCAGATAGGTGCCGCAGACACGCCCGTCTCTGGTGACGGCGCCGTCAAGCACCTCGACATCCTCCCCGGACCGGTTGACGATGTGGGCAAACGGCTGCACCGCGCCGCCGAGAATGGATTCGCCCATGTGAATCTCGTAGCCCAGCAGCTCCCTGGCACTGCGCGGCGCAACCTGATAGCCGGCAGAGAGGAGCTCGGCCTTTGCCTGGTGAGTTTCTTTGCGGGGCAGCAGCAGCGTGACGACATCGAGGAGTCCGAGACCTTCGCCTTCGCTGCCCGGCAGCCCCTCAACCCCGTCCGGGTCGGTTACCCGCCGGCCCAGCATCTGGTAGCCGCCGCAGATACCGACGATGCTGCCGCCGAAGCTGCGGAGGGCCGGGAAAAAACCCCGGCCGCGCAGGAAGTCAAGGTCGGCGATGGTCGCCTTGCTGCCGGGAAGAATCAGGATGTCCAGCAGGGGAACCTGGTCAGGATCATCTATGTAGGAAAGGCTGACATCCGCTTCCCGTTCCAGCGGATCGAAATCGGTATAGTTGGAAATCCGCGGCAGTTTCACCACGCCGATGTTGATTTTCCCCGAGCCCAGTGTTCTGACCGTTCCCCGCCTCTCCAGAGCCACGCTGTCTTCTTCCGGGATGCGGAACCCGCTGAAACAGGGAACCACGCCGAGCAGCGGGATGCCGCAGCGCTGTTCGATGAAGCTGATGCCGGCACTGAGCAGCGAGGCGTCGCCACGGAACTTGTTGATGATGATGCCTCGAATCATGGCCCGTTCGTCAGGTTCCAGCAGTTCGATGGTGCCGACGATCTGGGCGAAGACGCCGCCGCGGTCGATGTCCGCCACCAGAATGACCGGGCAGTTCGCCATCCTGGCGACCCGCAGGTTGGCGATGTCATGGGCTTTGAGGTTGATCTCGGCAATGCTGCCGGCCCCCTCGATGACGACAAAGTCGTAAGCCGCAGCGAGTCTGGCAAAGCTCTCTTCAGCCTTGGCGAAGGCGTGCGGCTTGTAGATGTTGTACTCTGCCACCTTCATATTGCCGACCACTGTTCCCTGCACGATTACCTGACTGCCCAGGTCAGTGGTCGGCTTGAGCAGGATCGGGTTCATGTCGGTGTGCGGCGCTATGCGGCAGGCAGCGGCCTGGACCGCCTGCGCCCGCCCGATTTCGCCACCGGCCGGGGTGACGGCGGAGTTGAGCGCCATGTTCTGCGACTTGAACGGGGCGACCCGCAGGCCGCGGTTCTTCAGGATGCGGCAGAGACCGGCAGCGATTACCGATTTGCCGACATCCGACCCGGTGCCGCCGATCATCACGGCACGGGTTCCACCCGTTCCGAGGCTCTGGGCGCTGGGCTCTGGGCTTTGGGAAACCCGGGTTTGCCTAGTGCCTAGAGCCAAGTGCCTAGAGCCTGCAGTTTCATAGCCTCTTGGCGTCACCATCCGTCCGGCCTTATCGACAAAGGTGGTGCTGTTGCCGATGATGACGATGCTGAACATGTCGATGTCATGTTCAAGCATCTGCCCAAGGTTTGTCACCACCTTCTCCTCGCCGTCGCGGCAGGCGTTGCGGACGATGCCGACCGGGGTGGCGGCAGAGCGGGCTGTCAGCAGGATCTGCCGCGCCTCTTCGAGCTGCGTTACCCGCCCTTTGCTGCGGGGGTTGTAGAGAGCGGTAACGAAATCGGCCCCGGCGGCGGCTGCCAGCCGCTGGCGGATTACCTCCCACGGGGTCATCAGGTCGGAGAGGGAGATCACGGCAAAGTCGTGCATGAGCGGTGCGCCGAGAACCGCGGCCGCTGCCTGGACGGCAGAGACCCCCGGAACGACGATTACCTCGACCTCCCGGTGCAGCAGCGGCAACTCGTCAGTCCGGGCAGCAGCTTCCACCAGTTCCAGCACCAGGCCGGCCATGCCGTAGACGCCGGCATCGCCGCTGGAGACCAGCGCCACATCCTTTCCTTCTGCAGCCAGACGCAGCGCCGCTTCACAGCGCTCGACTTCTTTCATCATCCCGGAGGAGACGACCTCCTTGCCGGCAAGCAGCGGCGTGATGAAGTCGAGATAGGTCTGGTAGCCGACGACAACGGCAGCGGTTGCCAGCGCCTGCCGCGCCGCCGGGGTCATATGCTCAAGGCCGCCGGGTCCGATGCCGACGACAAATAATTTACTCATAACCACTCCGTGTTTATTCGCGGCCAAAGGCGTTGGGCTAAGGGCTAAAGGATTTTGAGCGGGCAGCGATGAGCCGGGAAAGCATTTTTGCAATCTCAG
>JAGFXN010000144.1 GCA_017861215.1 Deltaproteobacteria bacterium
CCTCTTCCGTCAGCGGTTCTCTTTTGAGCCGCTGCAGTTCCCGCACAACAATTTCCATGACTTTAGCGAATTTTTCTGCTGTTGTCCCGCCGGACACAACAAAGGCACCGGTATCCGAATGCGATTCCAGGTATGAGTAGATTGAGTAGGCAAGCCCCTCCTTCTCCCGCACCTCCTGGAACAGCCTGGAGCTCATGCTGCCGCCGAGGATGGTGTTCAGCATCAGGGCATCATACCTTCCCGGGTGGTTCTGCGGAATACCTTTCGTCCCTAAAGAGAACAGCATCTGTTCAAGATCCCGTTCAACTTTTGACTGTTTTTTTGTGTAGACCGGCAGAGGAACCTGGGTGCGGCTGCTCCCTTCCGGCAGTGCGTCAAAATAAGAAGCCAGCAGTTCGACCAGATGATTATGTTCCAGCAGACCTGCAGCGGAGATGACAATATCACCGGCGCGATAGTTGTCCCGCTTGTAAGCGGCCAGAAACTCCCTGGACATGCTCTGCACGCTTTCGGCGCTGCCGATAATGGGTATTCCCAGAGGATGGTCGCTCCAGAAGTTTCTGTGAAAAAGCTCCTGCAACTGATCGTCAGGGTTATCTTCCAGCATCCGGATTTCCTGGAGAATAACCTTGCGTTCATTTTCAATCTCTTCTTCCGGAAAGCGAGAATTCAGAAAAATATCGGTCAGCAGGTCAAGTGCTTTCGGGAAGAAGTCTGCCAGTACTTTCACATAATAACAGACAAACTCCCGCCCGGTAAAAGCGTTCATGAAACCGCCCATAGAGTCGATCTCACGGGCTATTTCAAAAGAACTTCTTCTACTGGTGCCCTTGAAAAGGAGATGTTCGATAAAGTGGGAAACGCCGCTGAAGGTGGCCTGTTCCTGACGTGAGCCGCCGACTACCCAGATGCCGATTGTTACGGAACAGGCGCTGGGAATTCGCTGGGAAATAACCCTGATACCGTTCTGCAGTTGTGTTCTGTTTACCATGGCTTAACTATAGCTTCACAAATGAAATCCGCAAGCGGAGAAGGTTATTTGCAACGGATTAAAAAAAAGGCGGCTTATAAGCCGCCTTTTTCACAGGTATCGCATGCTGTGGGTTACTGCGGCGGAGTCGCGCCGAGTGCCTCTTTGCGGGAGAGTTTGATATTCCCCTGCTTATCAATGCCTATGCACTTGACCAGCACCTTGTCTCCTTCCTTGAGGATATCGGAGACATTGGTGACCCGCTCGGCAGCAAGCTCAGAGATATGCACCAGCCCATCGGTTCCGGGGAAAATCTCGACAAAGGCGCCGAAATCCATGATTTTCCTGACGGTGCCGTTGTAGAGTTTCCCTTCTTCGGCTTCGGCCGTCAGATCGCGAATCATCTTGATCGCCAGGTCGCAGGCGTCCTTGTCATTGCTGGCAATATTGATTCTGCCGGTGTCATCGATATCAACCACAACACCGGTTGTCTCGGTGATGTTCCTGATATTCTTGCCGCCGGTACCGATAACATCGCGGATTTTGTCGGTCTTGACAAAGATGGTAACGATGCGCGGCGCGTAGGCGGACATGTCGGCACGGGCTGCGGAGATTGTTTCCGCCATCTTGCCGAGAATATGCAGGCGCCCTTCGCGGGCCTGTTCCAGAGCTTTCTTCATGATTTCCCTGGAGACACCGGCTATCTTGATATCCATCTGCAGGGCGGTAACCCCTTCAGCGGTTCCCGCCACCTTGAAGTCCATATCACCGAGATGATCCTCGTCACCGAGAATGTCGGAAAGAATGGCAACATCGGCCCCTTCCTTGATGAGACCCATGGCGATCCCGGCTACTGGAGCCTTGATCGGAATGCCGGCATCCATCATCGACAGAGAGCCGCCGCAGACCGTCGCCATTGACGAGGAACCGTTGCTCTCCAGCGTATCGGAGACGACCCTGATGGTGTAGGGGAAAACGTCATGATCCGGGAGCACGGCAAAGAGCGCGCGCTCGGCAAGCATGCCGTGACCGATCTCCCTGCGCCCCGGGGCAAGACGGAAGCTCGTTTCACCGACTGAAAACGGCGGGAAGTTGTAGTGCAGCATGAAGCGCTTCCTGGAGGCGCCATAGAGAGAATCGATCCGCTGCTCGTCAATGGAGGTGCCGAGGGTGGCGGCAACCAGCGCCTGGGTCTCGCCGCGGGTAAAGAGTGCCGAGCCGTGGACGCGCGGCAGCAGGGCAACCTCGGAGGTGATCGGCCGGATGGTCCTGGTGTCACGGCCGTCGATCCGTTCGCCATCCTTGAGGATATGTTCCCGGACGAGTTCGTACTCCAGTTCGTCGATGAAACCCTTGATCTCTTTTTTGCGTCCCTCGTAATCTGCAGCCAGGGCAGCAATCGTCTCGTCAATCACCGCATCGATAGCGTTATGCCGCTCCTGCTTGGTGACAATCCTGACAGCATCCTTGATGCGGCCATGGGCCAGGGCAACAACCTTTCCCTTCAGTTCGGCATCGACCGTCGGTTCGGCAACTTCACGCTTGGCAACCCCGGCCTTCGTCTTCAGCTCTTCCTGGGCATCGAGAATCGGCTGGATAGCTTTGTGACCGAAGAAGATGGCGTCGAGCATGACATCTTCCGGCAGGACGTTGGCCCCCCCCTCGACCATACAGATCGCTTCACGACTGGCCGCAACGACAATCTCCATATCGCTCGTCTCAAGCTGTTCGGCGGTCGGATTGGCGACGAACTCACCGTTGATCCGACCGATCTTGACGCCGGCGATCGGGCCGAAGAAAGGAATATCAGAAACCTCAAGGGCTGCAGAAGCACCGATCATCGCCAGGATTGCCGGATCGTTGTCCTTGTCGGCGGAGATAACGGTTACCATGATCTGGGTATCGTTGAGGAATGTTTCCGGAAAGAGAGGGCGGATAGGACGGTCAATCAGGCGACAGGTCAGTGTCTCACTGTCCGAAGGACGCGCCTCGCGCTTGAAGAAGCCGCCGGGAATCTTGCCGCCGGCATACGCCTTCTCCTGATAATTCACGGTAAGAGGAAAGAAGTCCTGCCCCTCTTTGATGGACTTGCTGGCGACCGCGGTCACCAGTACCATCGTATCGCCGCTTCTGACGACAACAGCGCCGTTGGCCTGCTTGGCCATCTTGCCGGTCTCGATCGAGAGAGTACGGCCGCTGAATTCGAGTTCTACCTTATGTTGTGCCATGTTATTTCAATCTCCTCACCTGAAAACAGGTGTTGGGGCCGTCGAGAAAAAGGCGGAAACCGGAAATGGTGAACAGTGAACCGGGATCGGTAAGGACAAGACTTCAGTTTGTCTTTACTGTTCCCTGATGCCTGATCCCTGGTCCCGTTTTCAGCCGCTTTATCCACGCCCCCAACAGTAAATGGTTAAAAAAGAGGAGGCAATATACCTCACCACGTGAGATATACTGCCCCGTACTACCTGCGTATTCCGAGTTTTTGAATGATTACCTTGTAGCGCTCGACATCTTTACCCTTGACATAATCAAGCAGACGGCGGCGATGGCCGACGATCTTCAACAGCCCGCGGCGGCTGTGATGATCTTTCTTGTGAGTTTTGAAGTGATCAGTCAGATACGTAATCCGTTCGGTAAGAATTGCGATCTGCACTTCCGGGGAGCCGGTATCGCTTTCATGCAGCTTGAACGCGTTGATGATCTCTTGTTTCTTGTCTGTAGCCAGCATCTTGCATACCTCCTTTCATCAGAGTTTGTCTATTTTTTTACTGCTCTTCCTTTTTAGAAGGATATACTTTTTACCACACTATCTATCTGCATGTAAAGGACATTCCTGGGCAAAGACCCGGAGGAGCCTGATTGACTGCGTAGCCGGAGTGCCATCCGGGGCTACCATTTCGGCAACCGCAGCAAGCCGGTCATGACAGAGCAGCAGCAGCTGCTCACCCGGAAGCGGATGCCGGTCAAGCGGCGACAGATCCTCAGGCAGCGGTGCGATGCCGTGTCTGGTCCGGCTGCACCCCGTTGCCGTAAGGTGCACAGACTTTACATGCCCGAGAGCCTGCACCGGAGGGAGGAGACGGCGCTCAAGCTCGACTGCGGCTTCAGCCGCTGACAAGGCGGCAAACGGTATTGCCATGGAGAGGTTGAACAGGCCGCTGGCAGTTCTGCGCAGTTCGACAAGATGAGCGCCGCAGCCGAGCGCCCGGCCGATATCGTCGGCGAGCGTGCGCACGTATGTCCCCCGCGAGCAGCGGACCGTGAAAGCGATTTCCGGAAGATTCAGCCGGTCGACGCAAAGGGAGTGGATGGTAACCTGCCGCTCCTGGCGCTCGACTGTCTCCCCTTTCCTTGCCAGCCGGTAGAGAGGGACGCCGCCCTGTTTCACGGCAGAGTACATTGGCGGGATCTGGGTAATGGTGCCGGTGAAGCGGGTGAACAGCTCCTGAATCAGCGCCGCTGAGACATTGCTCCAGTCGCCGCTGGAAATAATCGAGCCGGTACAATCCAGAGTGTCGGTTGCCGCGCCGAGACGCATCACCGCCTGATACTCTTTCACCGCCTCATCGAGAAAAGGGATCGCCTTGGTTGCTGCACCCAAGGCAATCGGCAATACTCCGGTAGCGAAAGGATCGAGGGTGCCGGTATGCCCTACCCTTTTCATCCCGAAGGTACGGCGCACCGTGGCGACAACATCGTGGGAAGTGATACCCGCCGGCTTATCGACAACAAGAAAACCGTCAGGCACTAAGAGCGGACCTCAGCTGGGCAAAAACTTTCTCGCGCACTTCATCGGCATCGCCATCGACAACACAGCCGGCAGCATTATGGTGCCCGCCGCCACCGAAAAGCTCTGCAAGCGAGGAGACGTCGACCCGCCCCTTGGAACGAAAGCCGACCTTGAAGCTGCGGCTTGCCAGCTGGCGGAGAAATATGGCGACCTCAACCCCATG
>JAGFXN010000145.1 GCA_017861215.1 Deltaproteobacteria bacterium
CGCAGTTGAAAAGTGTCGCCGGGGTCAACGAGATTAACTCCTTCGGCGGCTATTTCAAACAGTACCAGGTGATCGTCTCCCCGGAGAAGCTGGTGAAATATGCCCTGACCGTGGATGATGTCTATACTGCCATCGGCAGCAACAATGAAAACGTCGGCGGCAACCTCCTCGAACGGGGCACGGATCAGTACATCGTGCGCGGGGTCGGTCTGATCAAGGATGTCGGCGACATCGAAACCATTGTCCTGAAATCCGCAGGCGGTACGCCGACGTATATCCGGGACGTGGCCCAGGTCAAGGTCGGCGAGGCGGTCCGGATGGGCGCCGCCATGAAGGACGGCAAGGACGAATGTGTCGGCGGTATCGTCATGATGCTGCGCGGCGAGAACAGCCGCGACGTAGTGCGCCGGGTCGCGGTAAAAGTCAGGGAAATGAACGAAAACAACGTGCTCCCCGAAGGGATCAAGCTTGTTCCCTATTACGACCGGAGCGATATTGTCAAGGCGAGCGTCAACACGGTCAACAAGGCGCTGCTGGAAGGTTCCATCCTGGTGCTGATCGTTCTGTATCTGCTGTTGAACAGTTTCCGGGGGAGCCTGGTCGTCCTGATCGCATTGCCGCTGTCACTGCTGGCGACATTCATTGTCATGAAACTGCTGGGGATCACCGCCAACCTGATGTCCCTCGGCGGCCTGGCAATTTCCATCGGTATGATCATCGACACGACCATTATCCAGGTGGAAAACGTGCAGCGGCACCTGAGCGAAGAGGGGGGACGACATCCCAAATTATTGACCGTGCTGAAGGCGGTCATGGAGGTCAGAAAACCGAGCATCTTCGGCGAACTGATCATCGCCCTCACCTTCATCCCCATTCTTTCGCTGGAGGGGATCGAAGGGAAGATGTTCAGCCCGCTGGCCATAACGGTGGCGATTGCACTGCTGGCGTCACTGTTCCTGTCGGTATTTGTCATTCCGGTGCTCTGCATCCTCTTCCTCAAGCCGCACCCGGAAAAAGAGAGCTTCATCATGAAGCATGCCAGCAGGCTCTATCTGCCGCTGCTCGAATATGCCATGAACACGAAGCGCGTGGTGTTGACGGTTGCCGGCGTTCTCCTGGTTGCCTCGCTCTTTCTGGTAACCCGCCTGGGAACGGAATTCATCCCGATCATGGATGAAGGCTCGTTTGACATGGATATAGCCATGCTTCCCGGCGTCTCCCTGGCAACGGCGCTGGAGGTGAATCAACTGGCGGCGGCTAAGCTGAAGCAGTTCCCCGAACTGGATACCATCGTCGGCCGGACCGGGCAGACCGGAGTTGCCCTGGACACCAGAGGCTCGGACAAGACCGGCTATGTGGGGGTCCTCAAGCCAAAGAGCGAATGGAAACGGGATATATCGAAAGAAGAGCTGACCAATGAGATGCGCAAGTCCCTGGAATCGGTGGCGGGCATAAACTTCGGTTTCAGCCAGCCGATCCAGTGCCGCATTGATGAACTGGTTGCCGGAACCCGTGCCCAGTTGATTGTCAAACTCTTTGGAGAAGATATCGATGTGCTCAGTGAAAAATCGGCCGAGATAGCCAAGGTGCTGTCCACGGTAAAGGGGGTGACCGATCTGAACGCAGAAAAGGTTACCGGCCAACCCTATCTGACGGTAAACATCGATCGGGCGAAAATCGCCCGCTATGGCCTGAACATCAGTGACGTGCAGAAGGTCATTGAAATTGCCGTGGCCGGTAAAGCGGCATCACAGCTCTATGAGGAAAACCGCAGCTTCGATATAACGGTTCGCCTGCCGGAAGAAAAACGGAATTCTCTGGAAGCGATCAGGAATCTGCTGATCACCACCAAAACCGGCACCAATGTGCCGCTCGAACAGCTGGCCGAGGTGAAAATGATCGAAGGTCCGGCGCAGATCAGCCGCCAGGACGGGGTGAGAAGAATCGGCATCGAGATGAACATCACCGGCAGGGATATCGGCAGTTTCGTTGCCGAGGCCAGACAGAAGATCAAGGAACAGGTCAAGCTGCCGGCCGGTTACTATCTCACCTGGGGGGGGCAGTTTGAAAATCAGCAGCGGGCGATGAACAAGCTGATGATCATCGGCCCGGTTGCCATCGGCTTGATCCTGCTGCTCCTCTACGTTACCTTCAGATCGATCCGTCTGGCGCTGCTGGTCATCTCCAACCTCCCCTTTGCCTTGATCGGCGGTGTCTTTGCTCTCTACATTTCCGGGCAGTATCTGTCGGTGCCGGCATCAGTCGGTTTTGTCGTACTGTTTGGCGTTGCCGTCTTAAACGGACTGGTTCTGGTATCGCGTATTTCTCAGCTTCGCGAAGAAGGTCTTGCCTTGCCGGAAGCGATCAGGAAGGGAAGTCTTGACCGCTTACGTCCGGTACTGATGACCGCATCGATATCAATTTTCAGTTTGATCCCGATGCTGCTTGCCGGCGGCGCCGGCTCTGAAATCCAGAAACCGCTGGCAACGGTTGTGGTGGGGGGATTGATTACTTCAACCCTGCTGACGTTGCTGATTATTCCATCGGTTTACAGTTGGTTTGAAAATCGCAAAGTTGATGCAGAGATGTAATCAAATCAACGGCAATAGAACGCGGCTCAAATCTGATTTGAACGGATTAACACGGATAAACCAACATATATGTTTTTAAAATCTGCGTAAATCCGTTCTATCCGCGTCATCCGCGCTCTATTGCCGTACGGTGTTTGCTCACTTTCTGCAACGTCTCACATCGGCAGAGAAAAAATGGCCAAACCAGGGAGAACTGAATATGAAAGAGATAAAAGCGATAATACGACCGTCGAAGTTATTGGAAGTAACCGAAGAGCTTCATGCAATAGAAGGCTTACCGGGAGTGACTGTAGCTGAAATCAAGGGATTCGGCAAAGGCAGAGCCAGGAACGCAACAGATAAATTTGTTTATGAAATGGTTGAATTCATGCCGCGCATCCAGCTGGAAGTTGTTGTTGCTGACGAGATGGTTGCTGAAGTCGTCAACGTGATTCAGAAATATGCCCATACCGGCAATACTGGTGACGGGAAAATATTCGTGTCAACCGTTGATGAAATAGTGAAGATACGGACAAATGAAAGAGGAAGAGATGCCATGTGAACTGGCCGAAGGGGAGAAACTGCTGCCACTCGACCTTGTCTGGCTGGCGGCTGTCAGGGGGTAGCCACCAGCGACCGGATTCCCTGCTGGACGGCGTACGGTGAAGATGAAACTGAAGAACCGGTGGCGATGCAGTGTTGCAAGCAGAGGGGTAGAACTGATTGCCCTGCATTGCAGCCCATGCCGGCAATGCTGCTCCTGTCGCCCGTTGCTTTGCCTGCTGCGCGGCATTTTTTCTCTGCGGGCTGCTCATTAGCCTTGCCGCTCCAGCCGCCATCCGCAGCAGTGGCTGCGGAGAAACGGGTTTGCCGGCGCTGGGCTGAAAGCTTGCAGCAGTTCCTGGACCGGCCCATGGACACCATCCTTAATGACTTGCTACTGGCGACAAGATAGGATATTAAGTACGGGTAATGTTTCTGAAGTGACATGAGGTATTTTGTGGTACACAGGACAGGGACGAAGCCATACATAACCAATGCCGTTCGGGTCAGTCAGCTGCTGCCGGGCGGTTTTTTGTATTTCCCGGTTGGGGCGCGACCTGGTTCCGTAACTGAACGGCCGCAGTTCTGTAAAAACTGACCTTGTCCCGTTCCCTTTTCCCGGGCCGTTCAAGTGATGGACAGCGGCTGAGCCGCTTTCCGTCCGGACCTGTATAAGCCTGTATATTGACCAATCTGGGTGGTTACTCAGGAGGCGGCACCTATGCGCAACTTCAAAGTCTGTATCTATCTCGTCAAAGCAGCTGAACTGGAAGTCATCCGCAGAACGACCAGGGAACTGCTGCGCGGCCTGAAGTTTACGACGATCTACACCCCCCATTTTGCCATGTGTACGGACACCCTGAGCGAGATCCTGCTTGGCACCAGCACGGAGCCGGTCGAAACGAAATCGGTGATGCGCTTCAGCTGCAGCGGGCTTTTCCCGAAGCAGGAACTGAAAGCCATGCGTGCCCATATGGACGATCTGTGCCGCCACCGCCACGAGACGGTCGGGATGTGGTACGAACATGAGCCGCACTACTTTGACAAGGCTGCCGAAAAAGCCAATCAGTCACTGCAGAAAACGCTCAAGGAGATCGGTCGCAAGCAGGGCGAATCCTTCAATATCATGATTATCAACAACGATATCCTGCCGATGTTTGAACTGGTTGCCCCGGGAGATTACAATCAGCTGGAAATAGCCCGGCCGGGCGACGTGATCCAGTTCCGCTACGAAGTCGCCATCGGCTTTCGCAGCATCATGAACTGGCAGCTTGTGCATGCCTATCACTACATGTGAACTACGTCAGCTCCCCACTGCCCCTGCCGGCGTCGCAATCCGGTTCCTGGCAACTCCTTCACCAGCGATATAGATAACCCGTATGCCATGCAGCTGACCGCGCAGTACGCCTTGCAAGTAAAGTTGACGCGGCTTGCGGTGCTTCATCCCGACAAGGCACTTCCTGATAGCGGAGGTCCTGTACCGTGAACCGTTCACGGCGGCGGATCCGTTTCGGCTTTTTCTGGCTTGGGTTGCTGGTCTATTCTTTCGCCATCTGGCCGGGTATCAGGAGGCTAAGCCACTAGCAGAGTTGAGCCGCCGCATTCCCTGCCGGCCGGACAATGCGGCCCTGGCCGATGGCGGCGCCTGGCAGCAGGCAGGCCTTCACTGCGGAACCCGTGGTAAAGGATAAACTTCTTGCCAGTTGCCGTCATTTCGGGTATCTCTTCCTCTGCTTTATAAATCAGTAACTTAAAGGCAGGTAACAGTGAATAAGGAA
>JAGFXN010000146.1 GCA_017861215.1 Deltaproteobacteria bacterium
GCTGCATGACAACCAAGGAGGCGCGGAGTGTCGAGCCCACGGGTTTCCTGGTCGATCCTGCCATTCTGAGCAAGGGAGAGGGCGACCAGGCTCTGCATCGTTACCAGAACCCCCAGATTAATATAGCAAAATATTCCAAGCTGATGATAGTACCGGTGAAATTCTTCAAACCGGAAAAAGCGACAGTGGAAGAGCTGGCAGATCTAAAGGATCTGGCCAACAACTTCAACCAGTACCTCTTTGCGGAACTTTCCAGGGATTATAACATTGTGCTTGCGCCGGAAACCGGAACACTCAAGATTGAGACCGCGATCACCGAAGCCGGCAAGTCAAATCCGACCATGGATTTCATCTCTACCGTTCTGCCGATCGGACTTGGTGCATCCATCATCAAGGATGCTGCCACCGGCAAACCGTTGAATGTCGGTGAGATCAGCGGTGAAATGAAGATTACCGATGCGACGACCGGCGAATTGGTAGCCGCTGCTGTTGACGGTCGAGTCGGTGGAAAATCGTTTAAGGGGATGTTCTCTTCATGGGGTGATGCCAATAACGCCATGGAATTCTGGGCAAAGAAGCTGCGCTATATGCTCTGCATGAATCGAAAGGATACCGGTTGCGTGAAACCAGGCAACTATTAGGACTGCTTCGCCATTGACATTTCCTGCCGTAAATTAAATGCCCCGGTGATCATCTCACCGGGGCATTTTTCATCTATCTTTAACTCCTCTGCCGTATCAGTTCCCCAAAAGGACCTTTCCCGGCTCGCTTATCAGCTCTTCCGGAAGGTTTAAAGCTCTCTTGAAGACATCATAAACGCCGCGGGGCAGCGCTGTCGACGTTACGGACGTAATCGTCGGATCGTCCCATTTTCCCTTCACCTCATAGTAGGCCACCAGCACCCGCTTTTTACCGCCGGTCAGCAGCCAGCCGATAATCGGTATGCGGCTGACGATCCTGCCGAAGGTTTGAAACGGCTGCACGCCGACCTTCACGTCGAGGGAACGGTTGACGAGGTCCGCAGTGCCGACCAACGTCATATTCAGGGACGGACTGTGCAGTGACAGGTCACTGGTTGACAATGAACCGCTACTGAAGGCAAAGCTGCCGTCAATGTGGTCATAGGGCATGCCGAAGCTGGTCAGGTCCGGCACGCGGAAATCCACTAACTGTGACACATTGAGAATGGAAAACAACGTGGAGATAAAGCCGTATTTCTTGATGGATCCTTTTTCCAGATGTACCGTGAGAGCCCCCTGGAGAGATTTCTTCAAAGCAGCGGCACTGTCGCCGCTGGCGGTCATTTCCGCCCGCAGAGACATGCGTCCGGAAATATCCTTGGTGACATCAAAAGTACGATAAAAATCTGCCGCATTGATGTCTGTCAGCTGGCAATTGAGGCGGTAGCCGGGCCCGTCGGCATGAGTGTAATCGGCACCGCCCTTAGCGGAAATAACCCCGCCAAACGCCTCCATAACAGCCGAATGGATGTCGAGTTTCTTGCCGCCGAAGGAGAGGCGAGTCTGCACATTTTTGAAGGGAAGCTTTTGACCCGACTTCTGGCTGCCATTTGCGGGGAGGTGAATCACACCATCGGTCAGCATTATTGCCGCATCGCCCCGGGAGGTATGTTTAAGCGCGTCCAAGGTATTGCCCCGCCCGGAGACATCTCCCTCTGCTGCCAGCAGTCCGCTCAGCTGCTGCTGCACACCGGCCGCACGCAGGAACTGGTCGGCGGCAACATGGTCCAGTTTGTAGTGCGCCTGGTACTTCGGCCCGCCATTGGCGGCAAAATTGACTTCTCCGCTGCCGCTAACGGTCCCGCCGAAGATAGCGGCGCTGAGACTACGAACGGTCAGAGCTTGCCCCTGCAGCGCCAGGTTTGCATCAATGACGCTATAGGGTATCCGTGCCCCGGTGCTCCCTGCGGAGGCAGGCAGGGTGACAGCTCCATTCTGCAGCTGCAGACGGGAGGTGGCGCGGACTGATTGCAGCAGTTCGTCCCGGGTATTGCCGCGGCCACTGACGTCTCCCTCCGCGGCCAGCAGTCCGCTCAGCTGCTGCGGTACTCCTGCCGCGCGCAGCAGCCGGTCGGCATCGATATTCTCCAGTCGGTAATGCGTCTGATATTTTGGTCCGCCATTGGCGGCAAAATCGGCCTGTCCGCTGCCGGAGACGGTACCGCCGAACACGCCGGCCCGCAATGTCTGCATATCCAGCCGCTTCTTTTTCAGAGACAGCGCCGTTGTCAAATGTTCGAACGGAATTTCCCTGATGCTTCCCGCGTCAGCGGTGACCTCTGCCTGCAGCACAAAATCCTGTGGCTGCTCTTCAGCTTTACCGGCACGTTTCAGTCCGGCCAACGCTGCCATGTCCTCCATCCTGAGGAAGGGAAAGTCGATCCGCAGAGAAAACTGCTTCCCTGCAGCTTCGAGAACCTCGCCGCTCGCCCTGAATTGCGAACGATTTACCTGCCCCGACAGTGAGTTGATCGTCAGCTTACCCTGCTTCAGGGAGACGCTGCCGGCAACATTTTTCACCTCCGGCGCCTGCCCGGAAGCAAGATAGCCGAAATCCTCGGGATGCAGCAGTGGCGACGAAAAGACCAGCGAGGCAGTCGGGCTGGTCCGCCCTGCCAGACGCCCCTTGACCGCAAAGGTCGATGCCCCCACTCTGCCGGTCAGCTGTTCCGTTTGCAGATCCACCTCAGTCACCTTGATTGTGCCGGTGATGCTGCCAAGCGGCTTGATCTGCACCACCGGCCGCAGGGAAACATTGTCAAGACTGATAGTGCCCTTCATCCTGACAGCATCCGGCAGGGCAGGATTGCCCGTCCCGCTGAGAACGGCCTGCAGACTGCCGGCAGGATGATATTTCTGCAGCCCGGGCAGGACGGCGACAACCGGGCCGGCCATGAAACGGTTGGTGTGCAGTGCAAACGTCAGCGATGCCGGGTCATTGTAGCGGTAGGCTGCACTGGCAGCAACATCAAGCGGCGGCAGCTCATAACGGGCATCCGTAAGTTGCGCCTCGGACGCCCCCAGGCGGACATTGAAGCGGAGCCGGTTGGCAATGCCGGCCGGCTTGTGCAGAAGCTGCTGATAGCGGTAATCTGCACCGGCAAGATCCCATGTCCCGGCAATCCGGTAATCGGCAGCCGTACCCGACCCTGTCAGCCGCAGCAAAGACCTGCCGTTGAAGGCCATCCCGGAGGACTTGTCCTGGCGGAAAAGCCAGGCAACTTCTGCCTCCCCCGGGGTAATCTCCATGGTAAAAGGGTAGCTGGCCGGTGTTGCCAACGGATAATCGGCAATCTTTCCTTCAAGAGTGAAGGGCGCGCCACCGAAATTACCGGTCATGCCGCGCAGATTGAAGTCTTTACCGCGCATTTCCAGGAGACCCTTGATATTGTTGAAAGAGGGCACCTGCGGACCAAACGATAGCAGCCCTTTTTCGACAGTGGCGCGGACGAGGAGCGCCTTGTAGTTGTCGCCGCTCTCCATATGGGCAATACGGCTGATCCTGCCGTCAAGTCTCCCTTCGTCCAATTTGAAGATGCCACCCTTGAGCTTTTGCTCGACAAAAGCGGCTGTACCCCGGGGGATGACGCCGTAAGGGATATACTGGCGGAACTCTTCAAGGCGGAACGGAGCAATGGCTGCCCGGGCCTTGATGTAGGGGTCTTGTGTATGGAGGTCGTCAAGGGCACAGCTCCCCGTGGCATGCAGTCCGTCGACGTTCAGGTCGAACGATTGTATAGCAAGCTTTCCGGGACTGCGCTCGACTTCGTAGGCAACAGTCAGCTCCCTGGGAGCAAGGACGGCATGAAAAACGGCCGGATAGTCGAGACTGAGTTCCCTGACCTTGAACTGCCCTTTCGTCTTGAACTCCGACAGCTTCCCGGTGAAAACCTGTTCACTGTCAAGACGCCCGCGCAGCGGTTCACAGGGGAGATAATGACCGTAATAGGGCCAGTAGCGGCCGACATCGAGGTTTTTGAGCGACAACCTCAGATCGAATTTTGCATCGCTCAGGGACTCATTCTCTGCGGGCATTCGTGCCGTGCCGGAGGCGGAAAGTTGGCCATGGCTGCTGCCGTCGGCTATCAGGCTGGAGAACCTCACCTCAGCTGTTTCCCCTTTTTCCAGGCTGCTGACGTACAGATCGAGCTTTTCCAGAGTAGTGGTCAAACCCTTGGGGTCGACCAGGCGGTCGGTGAAACGGACCTGGCCGTTGTGCATCCGCACCGCCTGCAGGTGGACCTCTGACCCGGAGGATTTTGCTGTCAATAAATCATTGAAATTAAAGACTCCGTCCTGATCCCTGTCCAGCAAAATCACTGGCCGCTCGATGACAATCTCCCGGAGGCGCACCTCTTTCCTGAGCAGGGGCAGCAAGGCGATTTTGAAGCTGAGCTGCTCAGCCACCAGGAATGCGGCATCACCTGACTTTTCGGCAATGGTTACCCCCCGGAAAGCGATGGCAGGGGCAAAGTGCCAGGTGAAGGAGGCGGTGTCATAAGAAACACGCCGGTTCAGGGATTTCTGTGCCAGCGTCAGAATCTGTGCCTTGCGGCTGTCCAGATCGAGCAGACGCGGCGCGATAAAAGCCACTCCTGCCGCGACAACAGCGGCAGCAAGAAGAACGGCGAAGACAATTTTCAGACAGGTCTTTATGGACATGGATATGCTTCAATTCGGCATTGGGATCAGTTTAGCGAGTTTTAATTGATAACAGATTTTCCCTGATTACAGTAATAAAAAAAACCCGGCTTCCTGGAGCCGGGCTTAATCTGACTGCGGAATAATGGCACATCCAGGAACAGAAACTGACCTCAATAAAACCGGTGAAAATCCCTGCCACAGGATTATGCGTTACATCTCTCG
>JAGFXN010000147.1 GCA_017861215.1 Deltaproteobacteria bacterium
AAATCGGCTGCGGTATCGGTGATTTTATTGCAAAAACAGCTGCCGACTCCCCTGCAACAAATTTCATCGCCATTGACTACTACAACAAAGGGTGTGACAAGACCTGCCGACGCCTGGAAAAGCAGGGAATTACCAATGTCCGGGTCCTGCGGGTCGAGGCGCGCGAATTCGTGGCAGCGCATATCCCGCTGGATTCGTTGACTGCCGTCTTCATAAACTGTCCGGATCCATGGCCCAAAAAACGTCATCGCAAAAGACGTCTGGTCAGCAGTGATTTTATCGATTTCATCAAAGTCTACCTGCAGCCCGGCGGCGACTTCTTTTTTGCCACCGATTTTGAGGACTACGGCCTTGACGTAGCGGCCCTGATGGCAACCAGGACCGATTTTGCCAACATCCTTGCTCCAGATCTCTGCAGATTCGACATCGACAACTACCATCGGTCCAAATATATGCTGAAGTTTATGGCTGAAGGGAAAAATATCCGTTTTGTCCACTACCGGAAACACTGACATGATGTATCCTTATCTTACTGCGGCAATACCGGGCATTGGCGGCATTTTCAAGGATTCTGCCGAAGATTTTGCCGTCACCGAGATACCCCTGTACCCACCCTGCGGCAGCGGTGAACATGTCTACGCCACTGTTGAGAAGAAAGCGCTTACCACCCTTGAGCTGCTCAGGAGACTGGCCAGAACCCTGGCTGTAGCGGAACGTGACATCGGCTATGCCGGAATGAAGGATGCACGGGGCATTACCAGGCAGACCGTCTCAATCCCCGGCGTATCACCCGAACAGGTTGCTGCCCTGGAAATCCCCGGCGTGACAGTGGTATCCGTGGCACGGCACAACAACAAGCTGCGGCTCGGCCATCTTGCCGGCAACAGGTTCCGGATCAGGCTCCGCGGCGTAAGAGAGAACGCCCGGCAACTGGCTCAGGCCGCTCTCGACATTATCAGCAGCAGGGGTCTGCCCAACTATTTCGGCGGTCAGCGCTACGGCGTGTTGGGCAACTCGGCGCTAATCGGTATCAGGCTGCTGCAGGGTGATCCTGAAGGGGCAGTGCGGGCGCTTATCGGCAATCCTGAAGAGATCGGTGACGAACGCTGGCGAAGCGCCGTACAGGCTTTTCATAATGGCAATCTTGCCGCTGCGGTCGAGCGTATGCCGCCACACTGCCGCACCGAAAAAGAGGTTCTCAAAACGCTGCTGCGCCGCCCGGAAGGATGGGAAAGAGCGGTGAAAAGCATTCACCCCAGAATCATTAACCTCTATCTTTCCGCTGCCCAGTCCTCGCTGTTTGACCGGACTGTTGCCGCCAGGATCGATGCTCTGGACCGGATTGAGCCGGGGGACATCGCCTGTAAGCATGCCAACGGAGCCTGCTTTCTCGTCACCGACGCTGCCGAGGCGACTGCCCGGGCGGCAAGTTTCGAGATATCCG
The DNA here is from genome assembly GCA_017861215.1 of Deltaproteobacteria bacterium. Classification (GTDB taxonomy): domain Bacteria; phylum Desulfobacterota; class Desulfuromonadia; order Geobacterales; family DSM-12255; genus VEOV01. The sequence goes on from JAGFXN010000147.1 coordinate 1,445, forward strand.
CTACCGGGCCGATGTTCGGTCGGAAAATGCTCATCCCCGCAGGGCAGGCAGCGGCTCTGGAAGAAGAGATTCTTGAGACGGCGGGGCTGCCCAGAGATACTTTCAACGGTAGCGGGCGGTTTCGCCTTGATGGTGAGCGGCGCCCGTTACGGGTGCCGCTGCAGGATGTCACCGTTGCCATGGATGATGGTTCGCTGCTGCTGGAATTTATCCTCCCGAAAGGTTCCTACGCTACTTCGGTCTTGCGGGAAATCATGAAATAATGCAGCACAAGGCACACATCAGGAGGAAATAAAATGAAGAGCTTTGCCAGGAAATACTCCGTAAATCTCTTTCGTCCGAAGTCCGCCTACATGAAGGGGGAAGTGCTTGCCATGCTCTTCATCCTGGTGCTCTGGGGAGTGGCAGCCTTCGGCTTCCAGCTCTGGCTGAGGCTCTCCGCCGGACCTTCCGGCAAGAGCTGGCTGGAGAGCTTCACCTTTTTCAACCTGCCGTTTCACTACTGGTTTACCGCGCAGATGCTGCCGCTCTGGTTCATTATCATCTGTGCCCTGTTCAACGTCTTCATCGACCGGCTGACCGGAAAAGACAGCCGGCGCAGAGAGGATTATCATGATTGATGCCGGTCAGAAAACCGTCCCGCTGCTGATGGTTGCCGGGGTGCTGCTGCTCTTTGTCATTGCCGGACTGCTGTACAAAACACGGGAGCATTCGGAATACGGTCTTACCGGCCGCTACACCGGCAGGATCGGCGGCGGCGCCGCCATCGCCAGCAACTGGATGAGCGCCGCCAGCTTCCTCGGCATCGCCGGACTTATTTATCTATACGGCTATGCCGCTCTTGCCTATGTCATCGGCTGGACCGGCGGCTACGTACTCCTGCTGGTCCTTCTTGCCGGGCAGCTGCGCCGTTTCGGTAAATATACGGCGCCGGACTTTATCGGCGAGCGCTACGAATCCTCTGCGGCACGGCTGATCTCGGCACTGATATCAATCACCATCACCCTGATTTACAGTATCGCCCAGTTCAAGGGAATCGGCCTGATATTCGCCTGGCTTCTCGGCATCGACTACAGCAAGGGAGTAATCATCGGCGCGGCCGTTCTGATGGCATATATCGCCATATCCGGCGAAATGGGAGTGGCCAGGAGCCAGAAACTGCAGTACTTCGTCCTCATGGTCACCTTCATTCTCCCCCTGATGTTTCTGGCCTACCGGCTCGGTTACTTCTGGCTGCTTCCCCAGTTCGGCTACGGCAAAGCCGTCACTGCGCTCGCCACGGAATTCAGTATCGATATTGCCGCGCCCTTCTCCGGATTCGGGCTCTTTCACTGGACCGCACTCTGCTTCACCCTGATGTTCGGCACAGCCGGTCTGCCGCATGTCCTCTCAAGATTCTATACTGTTCCCAATGTTCGCGATGCGCGCTGGAGTGTTGTCTGGGGGCTCTTTTTCATTGCCCTGATCTACTGGTCGGCGCCCGCGTATGCAGTCTTCGGCAAACTGCTTGAAGCCCGGGCCGGCATGTTTTTCCCCCCCGAGACTGCATACAAGATGGCTGATACCGTTGTGCTGCGCACCGCTCTGCTCGGCGGACTGCCGGTATGGCTGATAGGGATGCTGGCCGCAGGAGCGGTAAGCGCCGCTTTTTTTACCGTAGCCGGGCTGCTGATGACAGGAGCAGCGTCCATCTCCTATGACATTTACTACCGGCTGATCAATCCCCAGGCGTCTGAAACCCGCAGGATGGCTGTTGCCAAAGGCGCAACGCTGGTGCTGGCCCTGGCGGTACTGCTGGCAGCGCTGAACCCGCCGGGACTCATTGCGGAAATTGCTGCCGTTGCCTTTGCCCTTGCCGGCAATACGATCTTTCCTTCATTCCTGCTCGGCATCTGGTGGAGCGGTACAAACCGCTACGGGGCAATAGCCGGGATGCTTACCGGCATAGCCATCACCTTTGCCCAGCCGCTGGCCGGCGGATTCATGCCTGTCATCAATACACTCTTTCCCTTGACCGCCTCCTCGCTTTGCGGAGCGCCAATTGTCATTGCTGTCATGATACTCGTCTCCCGTTTCACCACGCCGCCATCAGAAGAGATCCAAAGATTTCTCGCCGAAGAGGTGCATGGTGAACAACAGTGAAAGGCGACAGAACGCTGCGGAGAGATAACAGATGGCCCTGATTTCTGACCGCACCGGGATTTTGCGGCCGCAGGAGGCAACGACCTTCATCGACCGCTTCCTGCAGAGTATCCACGCCCGCATCACCGCCATGGAAGGGGAGGAGGCACTGCGGCTGCTCCATGACATCTGGCGGAATCTTGATGCTGAAGAGTCTGCCGTCGACCGCTCCGTCTTAGAAATTGAAGAATTGCTGCACCGCCTGGCATCGGTCAGCAGCAGCGAAGAACTTGGAGTCATTACCGCCCGCTTCCACCAGCTGGCCGCCGAACAGTTCAGGAAGCGGGCATCGGTCGGCACATATCACTCCCATTACTCCCGCTTCATGGAGCTGCTGATTTCCCATGCAACAACTTCTGCTGCAGACATGCTGCAGAAAGAAGGTACGGAAATCCGGACCAACAGCTGGTGCGTACTTGTTTCCGGGAAACTCGGTAGAAATGAGCCTAGTAAAATGCACCTTGGAAGAGTAATCCTGCTGGCTGATGATTCAGCAGAATTTTCCAGAGAATTATTCAATCAGCTTGCTTACAGAACCATGGCTATCCTGGAACTGCTGCTGCCGCCGAAAGAAAAAAAACTTGGGCCGGGGAGACATCAGCTCTGGGCCGGAACAGCTACCAACTGGCGTGAACTTGTTGATACCGGCCTGAGCGGAGGGAAGAGTTCTTCGGCAAACATAGTCACCCCTGCCGATGCAGATCTTTTTGAGGAAACTTTCAGACTGGTTGCGGACTTGCGCCCCTTGTGCGGGTCAATGCCGCTGGCTGAAGCAGCTATCGTCAGCAGCCGTGCCAGAGTTGCGCTGGAACTTCCCGGAGAGAGGTTCCGGCAGTATGTCATTAAGACGACGGCCATGCCGGTTGCTATCGGCATTTTCGGCAGGTTCAAAACTGTCAAAACAGGTAAACACCGGGGAGAGTTCTCTCTTGAAGAACTGGCAATTGCCCCCCTTGTCGCCGCGACCAGAGTCCTGGCCGTCTCATCGGGCATCACCGGGACATCTACTGTCGCCAGAATCAAAGGAATTCTTGCCGCAGGAAACCTCGGAGTGGGTCATGCAGATCGCCTGCTGATCGCCTATCACGACTTCATGAAAATTTTTGTTGAACTGGAACTGGCAGAAAACAGGGCCAACGACAAGGTATTCTTCAACCCCGATTCACTGGATGAACCAGGCAGAGAACGTTTCAGGGAAGGACTGGAAGAGATCACGACCCTGCAAAGACTTGTCTACCAACAACTTGTC
>JAGFXN010000012.1 GCA_017861215.1 Deltaproteobacteria bacterium
ATGTTGCGGCTGTCGCCGGATTTCTGGATATCGGGCATACGACTCATGGCGCTCTTCACCTTATCACTTTTCATTTTACCCGCAGGGTACTTTTCACGTACCTGGCCGGATCCTGCAGTCCCGCTTCGGCAAAGCCTTTCAGCCGCAGTCGGCAGGAGTCGCAGCGGCCGCAGGCGGCGCCGTCGGCAGCCGGATCGTAGCAGGAGTGCGTTGTGGCGTAATTCACCCCCAGCCCCACCCCTTTTCTGATGATATCGGCCTTGGAGAGAGCGATGAGCGGGGTGTGAATGGTAAAACGGCCGCTGCCGTCTACCCCGGCCCTGGTGCCAAGATTGGCCATCTTCTCGAAGGCGGCAATGTATTCCGGGCGGCAGTCGGGATAGCCGGAGTAATCCAGGGCATTCACGCCGATGAAAATATCGAAGGCGCCGAGGACCTCACCCCAGCCGAGAGCAAAGGAGAGGAAAATAGTGTTTCTTGCCGGCACGTAGGTGACCGGAATATCGCTGCCGACCCCATCCTTGGGCACCGCTATATCCCCGGTCAGGGCGCTGCCGCCGACCTTGCGGTAGTCGAAATCGACCACCAGATGCTCGACCGCCCCCAGCAGTCCGGCGTTTTTCTTGGCCAGCTCCAGCTCCACCACATGGCGCTGCCCATAGGCGAAGCTGATGGCGTACGGGGCAAAGCCTTCCGCTCTGGCTATCGCCATGCAGGTGGTGGAGTCGAGACCGCCGCTATAGAGGATGACTGCTTTTTTTGACATTATCAGCTCCGGCAGGCCTGGCAGGAGCTACTGCCTTGCCTTCTTGTAATTGTAGCTCGCCAGATCGATCCTGAGATGCCGGCACCAATCGTACAGCGGTTTGAAATCTGCGTCACTGGTGGCGATAAACCTGAGCGCACCGAATTTTGCGAGGACATTTTTGCCTTCAGGGTCGCTGTTCATGGCGAGCAGCGTCTTCAGCAATGTCTCCCTCGTTGCCTGCTCCAGCCCTTTCCTCACGGCAAAAGTGGTATCCGGCAGCCCCTTTTTCGGACTTTCATTGAGGATGTCAACAAGAGTATCAAAAGACCTGTTCTCCTTGCGGATCCTGGCGACAACCGTGTTCTTGGCGCCGCCAATATCTGCCGTATGGTTGAGGACCGCCCTGACTGCCGCTTCGTGGCTCCCTGCCCAGTAGATAGTCAGCTCTTTTTCCATATCGATGCCGTGCAAGGCAAAATACGCCCGCTGGGCAAGATAACCGGCTGCTGTCGCCGGATCGACCAAAGCAATGGTCTTGCCTTTCATATCCGCCGGCTTTTTGATGCCGGCATCCCTGCTGACAAACAGCAGGGCGGTATAGGTGGACTTGCCGTTCGGCTGTACTGTCCTTGCCAGCGGTTCAATGCCGATACGCGCCCTGGCGATGCCGTACAGCAGGCTGCCGAAGAAACCGGCGTCGATCCTGCCGTCACGCATCTCCTCATACAGATTCCCGTAGTTGGCAAGCGGCTTGACCTCTATCTCCAGGCCGGTTTTATTCTCAAGATACGCGGCAAGCGGCGCGTAGCGCTCCATCTGCCTGACCAGGTTGATTTCGGGAACCACGCCGATGACGATTGTGCCGGAGGGAGCGTCTGCGGCAGCAGCAGAAGCGGGGATGAGAACCGTCAGTAGAAGCAGGAGGGTGCAGAAGTGCCTGAAGTGACTCATGCGGCTTCTCCTTTCAGAAGATCGACAGCTTTACATAGCGCTTCGGGTTCTCTTTGATATCCTGGAGCAGAGCATCAACGCTTTCCAGCATTTTGACCATTTTGTCATATGCTTCCTGATCGTTGAGGAGCTTGCCGGCAGTACCATCAGTGGTGTGCATTTTAAGAGCAACATCTTCAAAGGATTTCACCGCGCTATCCGCCCTGGACATCAGGGCAACACCCCTGGCGTACAGCTCGTCGTCCGTAAGAAGCCTGCCGATGGTAGTATCCTTTGCCGTGAAAGCCTTCTTCAGCTCCCGCATGTCATCGGCAACCAGTGAGCTCTTGTCGGCAAGTTTCACCATCTTTTCGTACAGCTCCCGGTCGCGCACCAATCTGCCGAGAGTGCCTTCGCCGCTATTGACGGCATCAGCCAGAACCTTCAGCTCCAGTGAAAGTGTGGCCAGATTGTCATAGAGTTTTTTATCGGTCGTCAGTTTGCCGAGAGTCCCCTCGCCCTTTTCAACCTTCTCGATGATGCTGTTCAGCTTGGTAAAAGTTGTGCCCGCCTTCTGCATGACGTCGTCAAGCCGCGGCACATTCTCGCCGTGCAGCCTGGTCGGCGGCAGGTCGGAATAGCTCTGGCTCGGGGTAATATCAACGTACTTCTCGCCCATCAGCCCCCGGGTCTTGATGGTAATCCGTGAATCGCCGCCGATTTTTTTCAGGGCGCTGGTGCTGATCTGGAGAACGACTTCGACCTGATTGTTTGCCCGCGGATTTTCAAAGCCGATCTCCGTCACCAGACCGACATCAACGCCGGCAAGCCAGACAGGAGCACCGACCTTCAGGCCGGCAACGTCGGACATCAGCAGCGAAAGCGTCCCTTTCGGGATGAACATCTTTGTCTTGTCACCCATCATCAGCACGCCGCCGCAGAACAGCAGGATGGCAAAGAGGATGAACAGCCCGGTCTTGACCTGCGACCATCTGAGATTATCGCTGCGCTTCATGCACTTTCCTCGCTCTCGACATATCTGAAGAGTGACTCCTTGCCCGGCGCGAAAAATTCGCGGATTGCCGGAATAGAGGATTCTTTGAGCTCGCTTTTTGTCCCTTCAAAAACAAGCTGCGCCTCATGGATGAATGAAAACCGGTCGGAAACCGCGAAGGCGGTATGCATATCGTGGGTTACCATGAGGGTTGTCTTCCCCTCGCCCTGCAGTCTTAACATGAGCTGCTGTATGTTGTAAACGCCTATCGGGTCAAGGCCCGTGGTCGGTTCGTCAAAGAAAATATACTCCGGATCGGCCGCCAGTGCCCTGGCAATGGCAACCCGCTTTTTCATCCCGCCGGAGAGTTCGGCCGGATACAGGTTGATCGCCTTCTCCAGACCGACAAAACCCAGCTTCTCCCGGACAATCGCGTCAATTTCCTGCTCGGCAAGATGCCCTTCCTCCAGCATCCGGTAACCGACATTCTCCCCCACCGTCATTGAATCGAAGAGCGCCCCCCCCTGAAAGACGATGGAGATATGTTTCCGGGCAAGGGCCAGCCCGCCTTCGGAAAGTGTCGCAATATCCTCCTCTTCAATGATGATCCGCCCGGAATCAGGTTTGAGCAGCCCGAGCAGCAGCTTGAGTATGGTGGTTTTGCCAACCCCGCTCACCCCGAGAATGGTCCTGTTCACCCCCGGATCAAGGGAGAGATCGAAATCGCGCAGGATCGATCTCCCGCCGACCGAGTAACAGACCCGCTCCATCCGTATGCCGCAACCGTCAGCCATTTCTGGTCTACCTGAACACGATGAATATTTTTGTAATGAAAAAATCGGAAATCAGGATGAATACCGAAGCAAGGACCACGGTCCGTTTTACCGCCGTACCTACCCCTTCCGATCCACCGGAAACGCCCAGCCCGACATGACAGGCGATCATGGCGATCAGAAAACCGAAAAATGTCGGTTTGGCGACCGCTTCGATCAGATCCTGGAAGCGCATGAACTGGGGCAGTGATTTCCAGTACATCAGCGGACTGATATGATAGCCGGAGGCAATGATATAGCCGCCGCTAATGGCAACGGTATCGGTTACAATCGCCAGGAGCGGCATGGCGACAAGCATCGCCTTCAGCCTGCTGGCAACCAGACGTTTGACGACATCCGTCCCCTCCACCCGCATGGCATCGATCTGCTCGGTGACCACCATGGTGCCCAGTTCGGCGGTAATGGCCGAACCGACCCTGCCGGCAACCATCAACGACGACAGCACCGGGCCAAGCTCCTTTATCATGGTCACTGCCACCATACCGCCGACATAGCTGGTGGCGCCAAAGGGCCTGAGCTGGATCAGCGCCTGCAAAGCCATGACCATACCGGTAAAAAGACCGGTGAGGCAGACGATAAAGAGCGAACCGACCCCGATCTTGTCCAGCTGTCTGAAAAATTCGCGGCCGTAAAATGGCGGAGAAAAAATCCGGCGCAAGGCTTTTACCGCGAGAGCGGCAAATTTCTGCAGCTCGGCAAGGAAGAGCAGGATTCGATTTTCGATGAATCTGACGGGCATGGCTCAATCCGTAACAACACTCGATACACGTAGAGATTATAGGTGGTGAGCAATTTTATGCAAGAAGATAGATACGCCGGGGATTCAAGTGGCGAACCCTTCCCATTCACCGTAAAGGCATGCCAGCTGTGCCTCCGCAGCTGCATGCTCTGCGCCGAGGGCGGCAAGGGCTTCATAGTCGCTGGCAAGAGCCGGATCGGCGAGTTTTTCTTCAAGCTTTTTGAGCGCCTGTTCCGCTCTTTCGATGGCCGCTTCGATCTCGGCCAGTCGCTTCTGCCGGGAACGGGCCTCTTTCTGGCGCTGCTTCTCCTCTTCGCGGCCCTGCAGCCTTTCCTCTTTGGCTTTGGGCTCTAGGCTCTGGGCTCTGGGCCCAAGGGACGAGGAACGTGATGCAGAGGGAGAATCAAGGGTGCTTCCTTTCTTCGCCAGGTAGTATTCGTAGTCACCGTGGTAGGAGGTGAGTGCCCCCCCCTCCACTTCGACGACGCGGGTGGCCAGGCCGTCGATAAAGTGGCGGTCGTGGGAGACGAAGACGACCGTGCCGGGGAAGCTGCGCAGGGCATCGAGCAGCACTTCCTTGCTGAAGAGATCGAGATGGTTGGTCGGCTCGTCCATCAGCAGCAGATTGGCGGGACGCAGCAGCATCTTCGCCAGCGCCAGGCGGTTACGCTCCCCGCCGGAGAGAACGCCGACCTTCTTGTGGATGTCATCGCCGGAGAAGAGGAACGTGCCGAGCAGATCGCGCAGTCGCGGCACCATGTCGAAGGGGGCATCGGCGTACAGTTCTTCATAGGCGCTTTTCGTGCCTTGCAGAGCCTCCGCCTGATCCTGGGCAAAGTAGTCGATGACGACATTGTGGCCGTCAAGCCGATCGCCACTCTGGAATTCACCGCCGGCAAGAACCTTCATCAGGGTCGACTTGCCGGCACCATTATGCCCGACCAGGGCGATTTTCTCCCCCTTCTCAATGGTCAGCGAGATCCTGTCCAGCACAGTCAGGGAGCCGTAGCGCTTGGTAACCCCGTGCAACTCCATCATCACCCGGCCGCTTTGGGGGGGATCGGGGAACTGGAAGCGGATCTTCTTTCTTTCCGGCGGAATGACTATCCGCTCGATCTTTTCCAGCATCTTCAGCCGCGACTGGACCAGGGAAGCCTTGTCTGCCTTGTAGCGGAAGCGGCGGATAAAATCTTCGAGTTTATCTATCTCTTCATCCTGACGGCGCTTTGCCTCCCGGAGAGCGGCAATCCGCTCCTCGCGCTGCAGCAGATAGCTGCTGTAGCTGCAGTAATAATCGCTGAGGGTGTGGTTCCAGACCTCGGCAATCCGCTGACAGACGCTGTCGAGAAAGAAGCGGTCGTGGGAAACCAGCATCACCGAATAGGGGTAGCTGCAGAGGTACTCTTCCAGCCAGTTGCGGGCTTCGATATCCAGATGGTTGGTCGGCTCATCGAGCAGCAGCACATTCGGTCGCTGCAGCAGCAGTTTTGCCAGGGCAATCCGCATCTGCCAGCCGCCGGAAAAGGTGCCGCAATCCCTGTCCCACTGCTCGGGAAGGAAACCGAGACCGGTCAGCACCATACCGACATCCGCCTCCTTGGTGTACCCTCCCTTCACCTTGAATTCCTCCTGCAGATGTCCGAAGCGCTCCAGACAGGCGGCATGACGGCTGTCATCATGATGCAGGTCTGCCAGTTCGGTGGTAAGCTGCAGGAGTTCCCCTTCCATTGCCTGCAGCTCGGACAGCGCCGCCAGGGCCTCCTGAAAAAGACTTTTCCCTCTGGTGACGAGACCGTCCTGAGGCAGGTAGCCGACCGTAGCCCCTTTGGCAAACTGCAGTTCACCGGAGGAGAGTTCGACCTGGCCGGCAATGATCCGCATGATCGTCGACTTGCCGGCGCCGTTTTCGCCGACCAGCCCTACCCTTTCCCCTTTTTTCAGATGCCAGGAGATATTGGTGAACAGGGGGGTACCGGCGAACTCTTTGGTAAAATTTTTCAGATGCAGCATGACTATCCTGTCCTGGGAGATTCCTGAAAAAGGGGTGCCTGCGCTATCATCTTCAGGCGGCGGGAGCGGCGCGGGGCCAAAAGACCCGCTGCACTATAGTGCAAGCAGGAGCAAATTTCCAGAACATGTTCCCGGAGACGGGCACAACGGGACCGGGCAGATGTGCCGGGAGCGGGCGGTAGGCAGCTTTTGCGGAAGAACTGTGGCGGCGTCAGCGGAACGAAACCTTCACGGCTGTTGCAGGGCATGGTGGAGAGCTTCCCGGGCATCCTCGATAAAGATGAACTCCAGGTCGTTCTTCACTGTTTCCGGAATGTTTTCCATGGCGTCCCGGTTCCGTTCCGGCACCAGCAGGGTCTTGACGCCGGCCCTCCTGGCTGCCAACGCCTTTTCTTTCAGCCCGCCGATCGGCAGAACCCGACCGGTCAGGGTGATTTCTCCGGTCATGGCAACGTCCCGGCGCGCCGGGACTCCCTTGAGCAGAGAGACAAGCGCCGTGGCAATGGTTATTCCTGCTGACGGACCGTCCTTCGGGATGCTGCCGGCAGGAACATGAACATGAATGATGGATTCCGCGAAAGCGTCGGCATCTATGCCGAGTTCTTCCCGGTTCGCCTCTACAAAGGAGAGGGCGGCCCTGGCAGACTCTTTCATCACGTCACCCAGGGAGCCGGTGAGGATCAGTTCCGCCTTGCCATGCATCCTGGTTGCCTCTACAAAGATGATGTCGCCGCCGCTTTCGGTCCAGGCAAGCCCGGTGACGACCCCCACACGGTCCTGTTCTGCCGCCACCTCGTTGATGAATTTCCGGGCGCCGAGGAACTCCTCGACCACCGCCGCGGTAATCTCCGTTCGTACCGGCTTCCCCTGGGTGAACTCCTTGGTGACCTTGCGGCAGATGGAAGCAATATTCCTCTGCAGGTTGCGGACACCGGCCTCGCGGGTGTAGCTGCAGATAATGTTCTGTACCGCTTCCGCCAGGAATGCGGGCGGATGTTCTGCCAGTCCGTTTTCGTCTATCTCGCGAGGGATCAGGTAACGGTCGGCAATGGCCCCTTTCTCTTCGGTGGTATAGCCGGAGAGCGTAAGCACCTCCATCCTGTCTTTGAGGGCAGAAGGTACCGGGTCGAGCTGGTTGGCCGTGGTGATGAACATCACCTTGGAGAGATCGAACGGTACGTCGAGATAATGGTCGGTGAAGGTGCTGTTCTGCTCCGGATCCAGAACCTCGAGAAGCGCGCTGGCCGGGTCGCCGCGAAAATCGATCCCTATTTTGTCCACCTCGTCCAGCATGAAGACAGGGTTGTTGGAACCGGCCCTGAATATCTCCTGGAGAATCCTTCCCGGCAGGGCGCCGATGTAGGTGCGCCGATGGCCGCGGATCTCCGCTTCATCACGCATCCCTCCCAGCGACATTCTGATGAACTTTCGCCCCAATGCCCTGGCGATGGATTTGCCGAGAGAAGTTTTCCCGACGCCCGGCGGACCGACGAAGCAGAGAATCGGCCCTTTCATCTTCTCCTTTACGGAGCGGACCGCAAGGTATTCGAGTATCCTTTCCTTGACTTCCTTCAGGTTGTAGTGGTCTGCGTCCAGGATTCGTTCCGCCTCGTTGATATCCTTGTTGTCAAGGGTCGAGGTCTGCCAGGGCATCCCGGCCAGATAGTCGAGATAGGTCCTGATTATGTTGTGTTCAGGAGAAGACGGGTTCATCCTCTCCAGCCTCTGTATCTCGCGATCGGCAATGGTGCGGACATCCGCAGGCATGGACGCACTTTCCAGCTTCTTGCGCAACTCGTGCAGTTCGCTGTTTTTCGGGTCTTCCTCTCCCAGTTCCTCCTGGATCTGTTTCATCTGCTCCCGCAGCAGGTATTCCTTCTGGGTCTTGCCGAGACGCTGGGAGACCTCGTGCTGGATCTCACCCTTTACCTGCAGCCTCTGCACGGCCTCGGTAAGATGAAGGTAGACCTTTTTCAGACGCTCCACCGGATCGAGGGTCTCAAGCATGTCCTGAAGCTCGTCCAGTGACAGGTCGCAGTAGAGCGCCACCAGATCTGCCAGGCGGGTCGGCGTATCGATGTAATCGACCATCTTCATGACATCTTTGGGCAGCGGGCGGCCGTAGGAGAGCGCGATCTTCAGCAGCGCGGAAAGGCTCGCCACCAGGGCGTCAGTCACCACACTCTTTTCAACAAACTCGCGGGCAACCTCCACGTGGCCCAGAGCCAGGGGCGGTTCCCGGGTAACCTCGACCAGCCTGCACCTGGCCAGCCCCTCCATGGTCACTGTTACACCGCCATCGGCGGAAAGCCGGGTAAACTCCGTCACATGGCAGACAGTGCCGATTTCATGGACTGCCTCGGCAAGGTTGCCGCGGTATTCGCTCCGGTACTTGCATACCACCACCAGGTTGCCATAGTTGCGGCACTCCTCAAAGAGAGGCAGGTCCTGTTCCTTGAGATAGAGGGTGATCTGCATGTGCGGAAATGCCACCAGCTCGGACTGAGGGTATATGGGCAGGATGTCGGGAATGGAGATGCTGTCGGTCATGGGACCCTCTATGGTTATTGTTGATGCGATGGTATTGATCATAGTAACAACTGTTGGCCAGCAGTCAAGGGAGGCGCCCCAATAAGCCGCTCGGCGAGGGTCTGCAAACAACGGGGCGGAAACTGCTGTCTCCTGCAATCCAGGCTGCCCCGGATTTCCGGCTAATATCTACGGTGCCGCCACTGCCGCGCCGAACTTCCGCGCTGCGTCCTCCGCGGAGATCAGGCGCAGGGCGGGCGGCCCTCCCGGGAAGGGGAGCAGCCTCTCCCAGAGCCGGTTGTCCCGCGGATCGCGGTAGAGCTCAGCCAGTTCCGGCGGGTTTTCGGCCAGTTTTTCGAGCCTGGCGGCAGTGAGCCACTCCACCCGGTCGTAGATCGCATCGCCGGTGACCCGGCCGCCAAGGTCGAGCCACATGCCCACCAGCTCCTTTTCATCAGCTCTCAGCTCTTCGAACATCGTTCGCCTCCTTCACTCCAGGATACAGCATGGTTCCATGAATAAATGATTTCGCGGCAGAGGGAAAGCAAAACTGCTCCGGCGCGCAGCGGCTTAATCCACCCGCTGCCGGTAGGCATTCAGCAGGCGCGCATCCTCGGCATAGGTAACCGGATAGATGAACGGCACCGGCTGCGGCTGCATGTCTTCATCCACGTTGCTGAAGGTGAACAGGCAGGAGTTGGAAAGCGCCTTGTCCCCGCCGGAGCGGCTGAAGCGCTCGATATCCGACTGCACGGTGATGGTGGTTTTGCCCGTATAGACAACCCTGGCGGTGAACTGCAGCTGATCACCCAGCAGCACCGGCTGGTTGAAGTTGATGCGGTTGACCCGGCTCGGCACCGGCCGGCAGGGGGTGACCATCTCGGCCGCCAGCGCGGCCAGCTCATAGGCCTTGCGGATGAGGTAGCCGCCGAAGATGGTCTTGGGCACGTTCTCCTGTTCGGGATAGGCACGGCAGGTTGATTCCAGCACCAGGTCCCTGGCGCGCAGACCGCAGAAATCTTCCGCCTCCTGCTCCTTGTGCAGTTTCTTCAGGAACAGGTACTCGTCCAGGGACGGCATCTCCTCCGCCTTGGCCAGCCCGTCACGGTAGGTCTGGCGACGCTGTTCGGCCTTCCGGTAACGCTTCACATCCACTTCCTGCTCATACTTCAGTGGTGGCAGCACCAGGCTTCTGGCCTCGCCGCTGTCAGTCGAGCGGGCAACCATGGTGAAGTAGCAGGTTGCCAGATGGCTGGAACCCGCCCCGAGGCATTCCACCCGGATGCCGACCTCCATCGAGGATTTGCCCACATGGTTGAGCTGGGCCGAAAACACCAGATCGTGCCGGGTGTCGGCCGGATTGCGCAGGACGATGCTGTCCACGGCAGCTGTGACCACCCGGGCCTCGGGATAGAAGCGGTGCACATAGGCCAGGGCAGTGTTTTCAGCCACCTTGTCGAGCGTTTCCAGCAGCTTGCCGAAGCGGATGTTGCCGACCATCTCGCAGTCACGCGCCAGGAATCGCCTGGCCAGATCAGGGTCGGTCGAGAACGGCAGAACGAACAGATACCTGGTGTCATGGGGGGTCAGGAGTTCATAGCCCGTAGCAGTGTTATCGTGTGCAGTCATGTGTTGTCTCCGTCTAAGGTGAGGTACCTACTGCCTGGCAGCAGCCTTTTTACCGGGACAGTGACCGGCTTCGGGGGTGACCGGCGCAGAGTTTTTGCCGCAGCCAGCCGGGACGATTGGTCATGATGGAATCCACTCCCAGAGCGACAAAACGGCGGGCCGCAGCCGCGGCATCAACGGTCCAGACATGGATCTCATACCCTTCGCGCCGTAAAGCGGCCACGAAGCGCTCGTCAAGAATCGCCCGCCCCCGGATGGCAAGGCCATCGAACCCGCTGCGGCGGAGAGTGGCAAGAATCTCTTCCCGTGAGGGGCGCCAGACACCGCCCGGCAGCCAGCGGCGGCAGTCGGTGAGCCAGCAGGCGCGATAGCCCGGCAGCTGCGCCTTCAACTCCGCCAGCAACGGGGCGCTGAAGGCCAGCAGCCGCAGCTGCTCCGGAGCCGTCCCGGACCGGGCCAACTCCTGCACCAGCGGCGCGACAATCTCCGGACCGCTCTTCAGTTCGATGAACAGTCTCTTTCCCGGCAACAGACAGGCCAGCACTTCGGCAAGGGTGGGAATCCGCTCCCCCTGCCAGGCAGGTCCCTGCCAGCGCCCCGCATCGAGACGGCGCAGTTCTGGCAGCAGGGATGAAGCAACGTCAAGGTCCTTCTCGGCGGTGCGCCCGGTCGAGGCGTCGTGCAGACAGACAACCCGGCCGTCGCCACTCACCCGGAAATCAGCCTCGATCCCGTCGGCACCCTCCTCCCAGGCAAGACGGAAGGCGGCAAGGGTGTTTTCCGGCGCATGGCGCGAGGCGCCGCGATGACCAATTATCATCATACATGAAACCTGATCATTCTGCCGCCACTATGCCTCTCCGTCATCGCGGCTGCTCCGCAAAGCCCATCAGAAAAAAAAGGGGATGGATTCCTCCATCCCCCGTCATGCCCCGGAATCTTCTTACTTCTTGTGACAATCGCCACACTTGACAGGGCCTTTTTTCATTTCTTCGTGGCACCCTTTGCAGGTCTTGTGAGCCCAGTCCTTACCCAGGCCGGCAATCTTGCCGCCGGTTTCCATGTCATGGCAGGCTTTGCAGCCCTTGGACTGCTTTACTTCCATGTGTTTGCTGTGCGGGAAGGCAACATTGCCGTTCTTGGCCGGCAGGCTGATCACATCACTTACAGCGAAGGTGGTGCCGGCAGTAAAAAGGGTGAGTGCAACTGCTGAGATAATCCGCTTCATGGTAAAACCTCCTTGTAGATAGTTGAGAAATGATACCAACATCAGCACGGATTGCAAGAGCTCCGCTCACTTCTTTCCGTCGCGCAGCAGGTGGTGCGTCAAGAGCTGCAGGGGAATTGCGTCAGCCTACCCCGGAGCGATCGACGGCATCCCGTACGGCTCCTCCATGAATCTGAGCCGCTGCGCTACTGCCAACGGGGTAATGTTGAGGTCGCTGGCCGCCCGGGAAAAGCTTCCGCTCTCCAGAACCGCCTGCAGAGTCTTAAAATATCCGGTCTCCATATCACGCCCTCCTGACAGTTGAAAGGCCTCCTGTAGCGTAATTTCAATAAGACAGTCTAATAGTAGAATAAGACAATCTAATAGCTTGATAAGAAAAATATCAAGCAAACCAATACTAATAAATTAATAAGAATACTTAGTTTTTAATATATAGCAATTACCGGTTTCAATTCATATATATAGCAAATTATCTACCCCAACTCGACCGGTATCCGGCCGGGAAGAGACAATTCTTGGAATTGAAATTGCATCGCACGGTAGGCGAATAACAGAGAAAGGATAAAGGGACATCTTCCATACAGTCGCTCCAGTATCTACCGCCGAAAAAGTTTTCAGTGCCTCGGACCTCTGCCCCTTCACCGCCTGTACACATACCCTAGACACTGCTGAATCAAAGAGAAAGCGCTAAGGCTTAAAGAAAAAGCACCACATGCGGCCGGTTTCAGGAGGGCTGGTCAATAAATGATTGTTGTTAAAAAGTTGTCACCCTAAAAAAGGAGAAAAAAGAAATGAAAAAAACCATCCTGGCTGCAGCATTTGTAGTTGGAATCGCCGCAGCCGCCATCGCCGGTACGGCTCCCGGGACAGGCGTCGTCGGCTCCGCCCATGACATGAACTCGATCACTGGC
>JAGFXN010000148.1 GCA_017861215.1 Deltaproteobacteria bacterium
CGGCGGGCCGCAGACGATGGCGTAGGTGTCATCGGGCGTCACGGTGATGTTTTCAAGAAGATCGGTAACGAAACCGACCGGACCGTGCCACTCCGGAGCAGGTTCTGTGACGATGATGGAAAGATCAACGCCGTCAACCCGCCGCCACTGCTCGTACTGATAGTCAAAAAGCAGCTGGCTGGTATCTTTGCTGCCGTAGAGGATGCGGACCTCCTTGAAGTCGGCGCGGTTTTCCGTGGCATGGATGACTGCCGAGCGCAGAGGAGCCAGCCCCAGCCCGCCGGCGATGAGCAGAACATTGTGCCCTTTCATCTTCTGCAGCGGGAAGTAGCTGCCGAACGGGCCGCGGATGCCGACACGGGCGCCGGGTCCGGCCCGGTGCAGCATGGTGGTTACCTTGCCCGCCCTGCGGATGCAGAGCTCGATAAACCCTTTCTGTGAATTGGAGCCGGCGATGGAGATCGGTACCTCGCCGAAACCCGGCACCTCGACCATCACGAACTGGCCGGGCAGGAAAGAAAACCGGTCCCGTTCGGCAGCATCAATGATGCGGAGATGGAAGAGCTTCTCCGTTTCCGTCAGGCGGCTCACGCTGGTAATCTCCGCCTTGAAGACCCTGTCCAGATGCTTCAGGACATTTTTCCGGTTGAAATCGAGCGGCTGCCGCATCTCCTCTTCCCGGTTGACATCGAATGGCCGCAGCAGGGTTGTCATGACCGCGCCTCCTCTTCCAGCAGGTCGCGGATGACGTCCGGCGGATTGATCCCCCCCAGGCAGACCCGGCTGCAGCGTCCGCAGCCGACGCATTTCGGCTCATCGTATGCTTCGACAAAGCCGCGGTGCTGGTGATAGTAGCGGTATTTGAGCCGCGTCTGCCGCTGCGGCCGGAAGTTGTGCCCCCCCGCCACCACGGCAAAGTCCACCAGGTTGCAGGAGTAAAGCTGTTTGACCTTGGCGCCCCGGGTAAAGTCCATGGAGACCTGCTCGCTGACGCCGTAGCAGTAGCAGGTCGGGCAGACCATGGCGCAGCTGCCGCAGCTGAAGCATTTTGCCCCCCACTTGTCCCAGACCGGCGATTCGAATTCGATGTCCATCAGCTTCGGCAGCAGCTTCACATCCAGGTCCGGGCCGAAAGCGGCGGCTATTTTCCGGCGTGCTGCCAGGTAGTCGGCGGTATCCTGCTCGTCCACTTCAGCGACAGTTACCTTGTTGAGGGTGGTAAATCCCCGCTCGGAGCCGACCGCCACAAAGTAGCGGTCACCCAGATCGGTAAGAAACAGGTCAAAGCCGCGATCGACCGTGTCGGTTCCCAGCGAACGGCAGAAGGCCCCCTGGCAGGGCTCGTGGTCGATGCCGACAATGAAGGTGTTGTTGCGCCGGGAGAGGTAATACGGGCTGGGGAAGAATTCCCGCGCCAGCACCTTGTCCAGCTTGAGCAGGGCGTTGATGTCGCAGGCGTGCAGGCCGATGATGGCCCGTGGCTGGAGGCGGTAGGAGATCTCTTGGGTCCAGTCGTCTGCGTCGAAGCGCCAGACGGAGAGATTCTCCTTGTAGGGGAGGAAGTAGGTCTTTGCCGAAATGCCGGTGGTCTCGTAGTCGAGGTCAAGCTCTGCCAGGCTCTGCACCGGCAGGAACTGGTGCACCGGCCTGCCGTCCATGGCGGTGTCGATCTTTCTTGGACCGATGACTTCATGCGACGCCAGCATGATCTCAATCAGCCTGCGGAACTCATCCTTGACAACTGTCCTGAATAGCATCGGCCTTTCCCCGGCGCAGCGGTGAACCTGCCGTCGCTAGGCACTGCCGGCAGCTGGCCACTCGGTGAGCCATCATTGAATAGTTTTAATTTTATCACCAAAACTGGCGAAGTCCACTGGAGAGAAAGCGGCACGGGCAGATAGAACGTCCGGGGCAAAAATGAACCTGTAACAGCCATTTGAACCACGGAGCAACTGAGCAAAATCAAGAGATGAATCTGCTTTTTCAGGATGGATTGTTAAAAAGCGGGGGTTTCTGGCGTGTGAAGGCGAAGAGCTTCTCTAAAGAATCAGGTCTATATTCTACCTGATTAAATAATATAGAGTTGCCCCCCTCTGTATGCCTCCAGATGGCAGTCTTGACTCCTGGAGCTGTAATGACTGCACGGAAGCAGGTTCCAGCTCGTGGTGAGCTCATGACCGCAGGACTTCTCCCTGATGGTTTCAATCCCAGGAAGAGTGGTTTAGTCCTTGTTACGGGTGCGGGTAACTCCGGTCAGGATTGCAATCCCGAAGAGGATGATGGACGTCATAATCACGTAGTTGGTTTTCAACCCAGCAGTTACCAGGGCCCACGCTATGCCGCCAATGACCAATGCAAACCCCAGGATATAAATTAAGAATGACATGCAGCGGACTCCTGAAAAAAGAGAAATAGTTTACCGTTGTTGGCTGTATTCAAAACTGTCTGTGCAATTCCTGATCATCCCGAATGCAACAACCCTGAATCAAGTATATCACGTTTTAATCTTATTGGAGATTTGACGGCACGTCCTTTCTTTTCGTCCATTACGGCTCTGAATTCCCGGCCCGGTTTCAGACCAGGCGACACAACTGCGCACAGAAAATTCCCAGCCAGGTACCGACGATATTCCCCAGGATTGCCAACAGCAGACCGACAGAGGCCAGACCCGGATGATAGACCTCAGCCACCAGCGGCGCCGAGGCGACCCCGCCGATATTGGCCTGACTTGCTGCCGCCACCAGAAACATGGGGGCCCGCAGCAGTCGGGCGCCAACCAGCGAGAAAACCACGTGGACCGCGACGATGAGCAGTCCGGCGGCAATCAGCACCAGGGCGGAGCCGATGCTGGCAATCGATGCCTTGGCGCCGATGGCGGTCAGCACGAAATAGAGCAGATCGTAGCCGGTGCGGGAAGCGCCGGAGCACTCCAGCTTGCGGACCGGTGAAAACGACAGCAGAATGCCGATGACGGTGACGATCATGATCGTCCAGGTGTAGGGCGTCACCACATCCTTTACCAGCGGCAGCTGGCGGGCGATGAGGTGCGCCGCACCGCCCCCGGCAAAGGCGACCCCCAGGGCAAGCCCGATACCGGCCGGAGTCCGGCGGCTGCCGCCGGTCGCCAGATGCTCCAGCGTGCTCTCGCCGAGATGCTCCAGGATGGCGCGGTCGGCACGGTTCCAGCGGTCAAAGGCCGGCTGCAGGCCGACCATGGCGATCATGATCCCCATCCAGAGGTACGGCACCACCGTATCAACGATCACCATCGGCGCAAAGACCGCATCCGGCACCGCCAGCGCCTCCTTCACCGCAATCATGTTGGCGCTGCCGCCGGTCCAGGAGGCGGACAGGGCGCCGAAGCCGGACCAGAACTCCCCGCCGATCAGCGGCTTGAACAAAGCAAAGGAGAGAACCGCACCGGCGATAATGCCGGCGGCACCGATGAAGAACATGGCCAGCGCCGTCGGTCCCAGCCGCAGGATCGCTTTTATGTCCACCGGCAGCAGGAGCAGTACCAGACTGGCCGGCAGCAGCCAGGTGGTGATCAGGCCGTAGACCGGGCTTTTCGTGGCGATCAGCCCGCAGGTTGCGGCCAGCATCGGCAGGAAATAAATCCAGAACACCGCGGGGAGCAGTTCAAAGTAGCGTTTCGTCCGCTCGTGACGGGACAGCCCCAGGACGAGCGCTTCAATGGTGACCAGAACGATGACGATGAGCAGGGGGTGGGTAATCAAGGGAAATCAACTTCTACGCCGATGCCGGGGCCGGCACGGTGCAGATCGAATCTGCCGCTGTCATCCAGATACGGTGAGTCTGCCAGCACCCCCTTGAGAAAGAAGGTGGTGTCCATATCCAGGAAGTCGAAACAGCCCAGTCCGGCGGCAAAGTGGGCCGAGGCGGTGATCGCCAGGGCGCTCTCCATCATGGCGCCCAGCATCAGCGGCAGCCCGTGGCTACTGGCCAGCCGGGCGATTTCGGCACCCTCCAGGATGCCGCTTTTCATGAACTTGACGTTGATGGCACTGACGGCAGCCGTGTCAATGGCCCGCCGGGCATCAACAAGGGAACCGACACTCTCGTCGGCACAGACCAGCGTACCGCTCCCGGCCAGCGCCGCGGTAATCGCTGCCAGCCCCTGCCAGTCATGCTTTGGCACCGGCTGCTCCAGCAGCACCGGCCGTGCCCCGGAGGCATCGAGCCGCTCCAGGAACAGCAGCATCCGCTCTGCGCTGAAACCCATGTTGGCGTCCAGAATCAGCTCACTGTCCGGAGCAATCTCCCGTACCGCCAGAATGCGGCGCAGGTCCAGCTCCTCATCCCGGCCGATCTTGATCTTGAAGGTTTTGAAGCCCCGTGCCGCAAACTGCTCTGCCGCTGCCCGGGCTTCCGCAAGGGAGCCGATGACAATGGTGATGTCCGTGGCAAAAGAGAGCAGCGGCGCTGTTGCCGCCGCCGGAGCGAAGAGCCGGTAAAACGGGATCTCCCGGGTGCGGGCGGAGAGATCCAGCAGCGCCATTTCCAGGGCTGCCAGACCGGCGTGATTGCCGGCAAAAGCCGGTGCGAACTCCCGGCAGACCTCCTCCGGAGCATCGATTCTGCGCCCTCGCAACGCCGCGGCTGCGGCCTGCAGATTGGCCAGCGTTGCCCCGACGGTTTCACCGGTAATGTGGGTCGCCACAGCCGCCTCACCATAGCCGTAGAAGCCGTCACTGCTCCGGAGCCGAAGGAAGACGTTCGCCAGTTCGTCGTGCTGCCCGCTGGCAATCCGGAACGGGGTAACCAGCGGCGCCCGGATTATAGAACTCTCTGCTGCATCAATTACAAACGATATTCT
>JAGFXN010000149.1 GCA_017861215.1 Deltaproteobacteria bacterium
CATTACTCCGGAATTGAAGGAATATGAAGATAAAGTCCTGGGCGCCGAGGACCGGATAGCAGAGCTGGAGTATGCGCTTTTTCAGGAGTTGCGACTGCTGGTTGCTGCTGAAGGTGGTCGGATAGCGCTGACCGCCGACAATATTGCCATAATTGATGTGCTGGTCTCTTTTGCAAAGATTGCTACTCTGGCAGATTACTGCCGTCCCGAGGTCAATAACGGCGAGATCCTTGCTATTACCGAGGGTCGACACCCGGTTATTGAGGCGCTCAATCTCGGTGAACGCTTTGTGGCCAATGACCTGCTGCTGGACAGTACCGACAATCAGCTGCTGATAATTACCGGCCCCAATATGGCCGGAAAGTCCACCTTCATGCGGCAGGCAGCACTGATTACCCTGATGGCGCAGATCGGCAGTTTTGTCCCGGCGAAATCAGCAGTTATCGGCGTTGCTGACAGGATATTCACCAGAGTCGGTGCTGCCGACAACCTTGCCCGAGGGCAGTCCACATTTATGCTGGAGATGACCGAAACTGCCAATATATTGCGGAACGCCACGCCGCGGAGTCTGGTCATCCTCGACGAAATAGGTCGCGGCACATCCACGTTTGACGGCATTTCAATTGCCTGGGCAGTGGCTGAGTTTCTCCACGACTGCGGCGAACATAAGGCAAAAACACTATTTGCCACCCATTATCATGAGATGACAGAGCTTGCCGTTACCCGCAGCGGCGTGAAAAATTTCAATATTGCGGTGCGGGAATGGAATGATCAGGTGATTTTCCTCCGGAAGATAATTCCCGGCGGCGCTTCCCACTCCTACGGCATCCAGGTGGCAAGGCTTGCCGGCCTGCCTCCGGGCGTCATCGAACGGTCAAAGGAGATCCTGCTGAACCTTGAAAAAGGGGAGTTTTCCGCCGAAGGTCAGCCGAGGATTGCGAAAGGGAAGCGGAGCGCTGTTGCAGAGTCTTCGCCGCAGCTGTCTCTCTTTGATAGCAACGCTGACCGGATAAGCCGCCGGCTTGAGTCGGTCAATGTCGCTGCCATGACTCCTCTTGAAGCGCTGAACCTGCTTGATGAATTGAAAAGGATGCTGTGATGTTCAGAAGAGGATTATCTGTACTGACAATTTTGTTGATCGTGTTGCTTGGCTGCAGCTCTTTTGCCGAAGAGGCGAAAAATGAGAAGAGCGGCACTGTCAAAACGAAAAAGACCGCTGCTGCCGCGGTCAAGAAGAAAAAAACGGCACCGGCAAAGGCCGGGAAAAAGGTGAGGACAGCCAGGGTTGTTGCGGCTGCGCCGGCAAAGCCGCTGCCCGTTCCGGCACAACTTTCCGAGGTCCGACACTGGTCAACTCCCGACTATACGCGCGTGGCAATAACGCTTTCTCATGACACGCCTTATGAGCAGCATGAAATTGCCAGAACGCCCGGCTCTTCCCTGCTGAGCAGGATTTATTTCGATATCAACGGCGCAAGGCTTGCCCCGGGGGTAAAGGATCTTTCCATTGGAGACGGGCTTTTGAAGACGGTCCGGGCGGCTCAGTATAGAGCTGATACGGTCAGGGTTGTTCTCGATGTCGAGAATATAAAGGATTACAAGATTTTTACTTTTTCAGACCCTTTCAGGATAATCGTTGATGTGAAGGGGGAGAGAAGGGCAGAGATCAGTGCGCTGGCACCGGGTATCGTTGCGGCGCCGCCGGCTGCCGAGCCCGCTGCCGGCGAAGCATTGCGGGCAATTCAGGCGGAGCTTCAGGCGGAGATGCCAAAAGAGCCTGCTGTTGCCAAAGCTGCGCCGCGCAAAGCGATGAAGCCGGGCAAGATCCGGCGGATTGTCGTCGATCCCGGTCATGGCGGCAAGGATCCAGGCGCCATAGGTCTGACAGGGCTGCAGGAAAAGGATGTGGTGCTTGCCATCGGCTTGACTCTTGCAAAAAAGCTGAAGGATGAGCTGGGCATAGATGCCGTGATGACACGGTCGACCGATGTCTTCATCGAGCTGCAGGAGCGTACGGCAATTGCCAATCAGGTCGGGGCGGACCTGTTTGTCTCGATTCATGCCAATGCGTCACTCAACCGGAGTGCCTCCGGGATCGAAACGTACTATCTGAATCTTGCGAAAACGGAGAAGGCTGCCCAGCTTGCCGCCAGAGAAAACGGCACGTCACTGGAGAAGGTGAGTCTGCTGCAGGCCGTACTATTCGATCTGATGGCCAATTATAAACTGAACGACTCGGCACATCTTGCCGAGGAGGTGCAGAAGGCCCTGTATAAGCGCCTGAACGATCGTTACCCCCCGGTAAAGAATCTTGGCGTGAAGCAGGGTCCTTTCTATGTGCTGGTGGGTGCTACCATGCCGAGTATCCTGACGGAGAGCGCTTTCATCAGCAACGACAAGGAAGAGGCAAAGCTTGCCGATCCCCAGTATCTGGAGCAGATTGCCGAGGGCATCCTTGACGGGATTGTTGCCTACAGCTCTGCTCTCAAATAAAGGACAGACCTGCAATGGAATACACCATAGACCGGTATTTTCCGGATGAAACGCAGGCAGGCGGCGATTCGGGAAAGGCGTCATTTGAAGAGAAACGACCCCTGTATCTTGCCGGCTCCCGCCGCTTTCTTACGCATTACCGCGAAAAGATAAAGCAGGAGCATCAAAACGGCGCCAGCGGCAGCGAGGTGGTCTCTGCCATCACCGCCATGACCGATACGCTGGTCCTGAAACTGTACAACTCGATTGTTACGGATCTGCTGGCAGAACGCCAGCTTCCCGA
This sequence comes from Deltaproteobacteria bacterium, assembly GCA_017861215.1. Taxonomy (GTDB): domain Bacteria; phylum Desulfobacterota; class Desulfuromonadia; order Geobacterales; family DSM-12255; genus VEOV01. The sequence continues at coordinate 2,777 of JAGFXN010000149.1, forward strand.
GATGGTGCTGGTAGCGGTCGGCGGCTACGGTCGCGCCGAGTTGAACCCGTTCTCCGATATTGACATCATGTTTCTCCACTCCGGCAAAAATCCGCAGGTGGTCGAGGAGATTTCCCAGAAACTGCTCTACTTTCTCTGGGACATGCGCCTGGATGTCGGTTATTCGGTCCGTACGGTACATGACTGTATCGAGATGGGCAAAAGTGATTCCACGGTCAGGACTGCCATGCTCGACAGCCGTTTTCTTGCCGGCAGTGAGCCGCTTTTCAAGGAGTTCTGGAAAACATTTCAGGCGCAACTGGTCTCAAAAAGCAGTGATGCTTTCATCAACGACAAACTGCAGGAAATTGAGACACGGCGCGGTAAATACGGTTCTTCGGTCTATATTCTCGAGCCGAACATCAAGGAGAGCGAAGGTGGTCTGCGTGATATTCAGACCGCAGTCTGGGTGGCAAAGCTCAAATTCAAGATTACCGCCATGCGGGAGCTCGTCATCAAGGGGATCCTCTCGGAAGAAGAGCTGGAAGGATTTGCTGCCGCCAAGTCGTATCTCTGGCGACTCAGAAATGAACTGCACTACCTGGCCGGGCGGAAAAACGATCAGATAACTTTCGAGGCACAGGCAGCGCTGGCCGCCTGCTGTGGTTTTCAGAATCGCGGCAAATCTCTGGCGGTTGAAGAGTTCATGCGCGACTACTACCTGCAGGCAACACGAACCGAACATCTCTCCGCTTCGCTGATTGCCAGATGCCGGCGGCGGGATGAAGGGGCAGGGAAGATTCTCGGTTACTTTATCAGAAGGCCATTGGGTGAAGGGCTTTTTGTCGTCAGGGGTGAGCTGGTTGTGCCTGATGAAACGGTGGTGGAGAGTAATCCGGCCTTGCTGATGAAAATTTTCGAGTATGCCCAGCGTCAGGGAGTTCGCCTTGCTGTTGACACCAAGTCCCTTGTCAGGCGCAGGCTGGATCTGGTGAACGATAAATTCCGCCGCAGCAGGGAGGTGAACAGCTCTTTTTTCAATATTCTCGGCCATGACAAGGGTGTTGTCGAAACATTGACGCTGATGCATCATCTGGAATTTCTCAATCACTTCATCCCTGAATTCGAGCGGATCTACTGCAAGGTGCAGCATGACATCTACCATATCTATACGGTCGATACTCACTCGCTCTTCTGCGTTGCAGAGATAGTCAGGCTCTGGAACGGAGAGCATGCCGCAGACCTGCCGGATCTGACCGATCTGGCAAAGAACCTTGAAAATAGAGAGCTGTTGCTGCTTGCCGTACTGCTGCATGATATCGGTAAAGGCGAGGGGGGCGGGCATGCGGAAAAGGGAGCGCTGCTCTGCCGGACTATTGCCCGGAGAATGGGCCTTTCCCGGGAGGAGAGCGAACGGCTGGATTTTCTGGTACGGCAGCATCTCCTCTTTGCCCATATTGCCCAGCGGCGTGATCTGCATGATGAACGGATGATCATCGACTTTGCCAGGCAGATGGAGAGCAGTGAAAATCTCAAGATGCTCTACCTGCTCACCTATGCCGATGTCAAAGGGGTTGGCCCTGATGTCTGGACAGACTGGAAAAAGATGCTTTTCAGGGAGCTTTTTGACAAGACGTACCAGGTGCTGGAGCGGGGCGACTTCCGGCTGGAAGCAAGCAGTGAGCGGGTAAAGGGAGTACGGCGCAAGGTTGTTGCCCTGCTGGAGAATGAACTGCCGCTGCCGGCTGTCAAGGAGGAGTTGAAGGCGCTTACCACAAGGCAAACGCTGTCAAACTCTCCGGAAGAGATCGCCGCCCAGATCAGGATTCTGCTGAGACTTGACACTGAACCGCTCATTATGCAGGTCAGCCATCAGCAGGAGCTTGGTTTTTCACTGTTTACCATCGCCACGCGCGATCTTCCCGCCCTTTTTTCAAAGATCACCGGTGTCATGGCTGCCAACGGCATCAACATCCTTGGCGCGCAGATTCATACCAGCGGTAACGGGAAGGTTCTTGATATCCTGCAGGTAAACTCTCCGCAGGGTTTCATCATCACTGACGAAAACCGGT
>JAGFXN010000150.1 GCA_017861215.1 Deltaproteobacteria bacterium
GCGGATTACCGCAGTTCCCCCAGCAGCGAATTCTGGAAGTTTCTTACAATCAACGGTTGCTGCAACGTCCCGGCCAGCCCGGCTTCAGCGGAGAAATTCACCACCCTGTTGCCTGAAGTCCTGCCATACATCTGCCCCTCTTTTTTCCCGGCACCTTCAACCAGGACTTCAAGCCGCTTCCCTACCATGGGACTCTGCACCTCTATGGTCAGCTTTTTCTGGAGAGCCAGAAGGCGGTTAAAGCGCTCCACTTTCTCCTCATTGCCCGTTTTGTCCGGCAAAAGGGCGGCCTTTGTCTCCGGCCGCGGCGAATAGACGAATGAATAGGAGTCAGAGTAGCGGACTTCCTGCAGCAGCGACAGCGATTGTTGAAAATCTTCTTCCGTCTCACCGGGAAAGCCGACAATAATGTCGCTGGTGAACAGAATATCGGGGCGGACACTGCGTAGTTTTTTGACCATCAGCAGGTAATCGGCGCGGTTATAGCCGCGGTTCATCATGGCCAGTATCCGGTCACTGCCGGATTGAACGGGCAGATGAATGTGCGAACAGAGTTTTTCCAGATCCGCAAAGCAGTCGATAAGCGGGGTGGAAATATCTTTCGGATGCGATGTCATGAAGCGGATCCGCTGGATGCCATCAATGTTCGCTACCCCCCGTAACAATGAGGCAAAATCCGCCGCAGCGCCATCCTGCAATCCGTAGGAGTTGACGTTCTGCCCGAGCAGCGTCACCTCTCTGCATCCGGAATCGGCGGCACGCCGTATCTCTTCAAGGATGTCACCAGGACGCCTGCTTACTTCGCGGCCTCTGACATACGGGACAATACAGTAGGAGCAGAAGTTGTCACAGCCCTGCATGATAGTCACCAGGCGGGTAACACCGGCAACCTCTCCGGACTGGGGAAAGAGATCCAGGCGATGGTCATCGTCGATAAAACCGGTTTCGGTAACACGCCGGCCGGCTTCAGCATCACGGACCATCTGCGGCAGCAGATGCAGGGTATGGGTGCCGAAAACGAAGTTGAGATGCGGCACCTTTTGCAGCAGCCTCTCCCCCTCCTGCTGGGCTACGCAGCCGCCTACCCCGATCAGCAGGTTCGGTTTCCTCTTCAACCGCCCCTTCATGGTAAAAAGTATGCCGTAAATTTTCTCTTCTGCCTTTGACCGGACACTGCAGGTATTGAGAATAACCATGTCAGCATCATCAATGGTTGCCGAAGGCTCGTAACCGACCCCGCGCAAAACGCTGCCGATTTTCTCCGAATCGCTCACATTCATCTGACAGCCGTATGTCAGGATATGTACTTTTTTCTGCAGCATCAGGCTCCTTCAGTTACATAATGCAAAATTGTACGCAATCTGGTTTTAATTAGTCAACAGGTTTCCATCATACACTGCAACCGCCCGAGTTACGTCAGCTATTTTTTAATTGACATTCAGGCGTTACGGATGATATAAAATTTCTTTCTGAAATAGTCTGATACTGATTCATATATTCCGGAGGTGCAGTTTGGCTCATCATAAGTCGGCTCTCAAGCGTATCAAGCAGAACAAGGTTAAAAACGCCAGGAACAAACATGTCCGCTCTACCCTGAAGACTTTTATCAAGAAAGTCCGTGAAGCTGTCGACAGCAAGGATGCCAATGCCGCGAAAGAAGCGCTGGCTGCAGCTATACCGGTAATCGACAAAGCCGCGACCAAGGGTGTCATTCATAAGGCAACTTCATCAAGATCGGTCTCCAGACTCACCAAGCTGGTAAACACGCTGGCATAACCTGCCTGCAAAACAACCTGCAAACTATCAAGGCTCCTGAGAATTCTCAGGAGCCTTGTTCATTTATAGCCAGGATGGTCCCCAGTTCCCTAGCCTTTTCTGCATACCGTATAGAGCAGCATCTCCAGCAAAGTCGTCTGCCGGCCGCCACTCTTGATGCCGACATCAATGTCATGCATCTGCGAGAAAATCCCCTCAAACTCATCAAGGCGGAATCTGCGCGCCTGCCCAAGCATCCCGTCAAGAAAATACGGATTGATCTTCAGGCTTTTACTTATCTCGCTTTTGCCGACCTTTCTCTCCAGCATCTCCCGGATCAGGCAGAGCTGTCGAAAATGGCGCGCCAGAGCCCCGACAAGCATGTACGGAGCATCAGTATCCCGCAGCAGTGTCTGCAGCTGTCGGTGCGACCGTGCCAGGTCCCGGCTGCCCATGGCATTGGCAAGCTCAAAGACGGTATCTATCTTCGTATCAGAAGCTATCTCCCTGACATCAGTGACTGTGATCTTTTTGCGATCACCGATAAAGGAAGCAAGCTTTTCTATCTGGGAGACCAGTTCCCGCAGATTGTTGCCGGTATAGTAAACCAGCAGCTCGGCCGCTTCAGGATCGATGCTGCGGCCGGATGATTCTGCCTCTTTCCGGACAAAACCCGGCAGGTTTTCATCCCGCAGCTTTTTGAATTCGACCAGCAGATCAGCTTTCTTCAATTCGGCAAAAAACTTTCGCCTGAGATCAATCTTTGCTGCCTGAAAAACAATGCAGCACTCCGGCGACGCGGCACGAAGATATTCGGTAAAAAGTTCAAGCGCATCCGCCTGCAGCTCTTCGGCCCGCTTGACGAGAATAACCCGGCGACCGGCAAACATCGTCAGCGTCATGGCATTTTCAATTACCTGTTCAGCACGGCACTCTTTACCAAAATACTGGGTAAAATTGAAATCCCTGATATCCGGCGGGACAAGTTTCCCGATCAGCCGCTGCACAGACCGTTCGAGAAGAAAAACCTCCTCTCCGTACATAAAATAAAGGGGAGCCACCTCCCCTTTCGCAACAGCTTTTTCAAGATCCTCGGGTCTCATGGCGCCTCTGTCGACCTGCTGATGAACTCCCCCGCAGCAAGCTGCCGGGTATCAGGAGTCAGCATACCGGCTACAGTGGTCAGAACAAATCTTTTCATGGTAGTTTCCTGAATCCTGGATACTGGCTATTGAATCCCTGCGGCGCTGCTCGCAGCCAGACCATTTTCCGTGCGCAACAGGCTGCGGGGAATGAATTACGAAGAGAGTACCTCAGAACGCCTGATCCATCTTCTGCACAATGATTTTTGCCATTCTGACGCAGAGCGCGGTTATTGCCGCTTCTCGGCTGTTACGCTGCAGCCCCAGGTCTGCTGTTGCCGGGTACTCCTGCTTGGCAGTCTCTGCGGATTTCCAGATGATCCTGCCGCTCTGCCGGTCGGTAATCTGCAGCGTGGCGGTCAGCGTAAAGCTGTACATCATTGCCTTGTCAGCAGCCGAGTATGCCGTGGGAGCAATCGAGGCGGATTCAAGCTCACCGGCAATGATCAGTTCTGCAGCGGTTTCCGGCTTGATATTCTCTCCCCGCAGGGCAAGCTCATTCAACAGCGCTCTGCGAAATTCGGCATCAATATTAGGCTGATAGGTTCTGTTGGCAAACATTGCCAGATGCAGCGACCGGCCCTGAAGCAGCGGCGAGCTTCTGCCTGTCCGTGAGTAGCCGCAGCCGCTCAGCACGAGCAGCAGAATAACAAGGAAAAAAGCCGTGCGCAGACTCTTCACCGCCTACACCACGATATTGAGAAGCTTGCCGGGAACGTAAATCATCTTGCGGGGGGCCTTCCCTTCAAGATGCGCCACAACTTTCTCGTCAGCCAGTGCCCCGGCGGTTACCGATGCTTCGGATGCGTCTACGGGCACGGTAATTCTGCCGCGCAGCTTGCCATTCACCTGCACAACTATCAGCAGTTCCTCGTCAGCAGCCGCTTCCGTATCATAATCAGGCCAGCCAGCCAGCTCAATACCGCCCTTATGGCCGCATTTTTCCCAAAGCTCTTCGCTGAAGTGCGGCACGAACGGGTACAGGAGCAGCAGGGTACTCTCCAGAGCCTCCCGGAGCAGTGAGCTGTTTTCCGGAAGATTTTTCGGAGTAAATGACTGCAGTGCATTTACCAGTTCCATGATCGCAGCGATTGCCGTATTGAAGTGGAAACGCTCGTCAATATCGGCAGTAACCTTGCGGATGGTTTTATGAACAAGCCGCCGCAAAGAGCGTGCTTCGTCAGAGAGTGCTGCAGGATCTAGCGGACCGGGCTGCCGCTTTCCGCCGGGCGTTGCCAGCAGCGGCAGACATTCGTTGACCAGCTTCCAGAGACGGTTCAGAAAACGGAAACTGCCGTCAACCCCCTGATCATTCCAGTCAAGGTCTTTTTCCGGAGGAGCGGCAAAGAGTGAAAACAGCCGGGCGGTATCGGCACCGTACTTCTCTATCAGCCCGTTCGGATCAACAACATTTCCTTTTGACTTGCTCATCTTGGCGCCGTCTTTTATCACCATCCCCTGCGTCAGCAGATTGGCAAACGGCTCATCAACGGTTACGTAGCCAAGATCGCGCAACACTTTTGTGAAGAATCTGGCATAGAGAAGATGCATGACCGCATGTTCAATGCCGCCGATATACTGATCGACCGACATCCAGTAGCGTACCCGTTCGCTGTCAAGCGGTCCACCGGTAAAATCAGGGCAGCAGTAGCGGAGGAAATACCAGGATGACTCGACAAAAGTATCCATGGTATCGGTCTCGCGGCGGGCTGCTCTGCCGCAGTCCGGACACGGGACATTGACAAACGCAGCGAGCTTGGCGAGTGGACTGCCCCCTTCTCCGGTAAATGCCACATCGAGCGGCAGAACAACCGGTAAATCCTTTGCCGGTACCGGAACAGTGCCGCAGGAGTCGCAGTAGATTACCGGTATCGGATTCCCCCAGTAGCGCTGTCGCGAGATACCCCAGTCCCTGAGGC
>JAGFXN010000151.1 GCA_017861215.1 Deltaproteobacteria bacterium
CCGGAGGGCCGGCTCTTGAGCATGGTCAGCGTCGTGGCGATCATGGCGGCAAGATTTGTTTTTTCATGCTCTACCGCCAGGGCAAGCCGGCAGGGGGCGCTGCTGTCAAAGGATTTGCGGGCCTGTGCGGCAAACGCGCGCAGGTCGCTCCAGGCTGATTCGACCGGCAGGGTAGCGAGCCGTTCTGCCAGCACAGCGGCGTTTTCCCCGGAAAACGGGATTATCTGGATGCTGCCGTCCCACTCGGCCGCAGACTTTTCTGCACCATACTCTTCCAGCACGGTGTGGAAGTTGGAGCCGCCGAAACCGAAAGCGCTGACTGCGGCACGGCGCGGACTGTCCCCTTGCGGCAGCCAGGGGCGCTTCTCGGCGGAGATGTAGAACGGCGTCCTGCCGCTGCTCACCTCGTCCAGCGGTTGCGTGACCTTGATGGTCGGCGGGAGCACCTTGTGATGCAGCGCCAGGGCCGCCTTGATCAGGCCGGCTGCGCCGGCCGCCGCCTTGGTATGGCCGATCTGGGATTTCACCGAGCCGAGGGCGCACCACGGCCGGTCCGCTTCACCGTAAATGTCGCGCAGGGCCGTGACCTCGACGGCATCACCGACCTTGGTGCCGGTGCCATGGGCCTCAAGCAGGCCGATACTCTCCGGGGTTACCCCGGCCCGGTTGTAGGCATCGAGCAGGGCCCGCTTCTGCCCGCCGGCACTCGGGGCGTAGATGGCATCCCCTTTGCCGTCGCTGGAAGAGCCGACCCCTTTGACAACCGCGTAAATCCGGTCGCCGTCACGTTCGGCATCTGCCAGCCGTTTCAGGACGACGATCCCCAGACCTTCGCCAAGCATGGTGCCGTCAGCGTCGCTCGCAAACGGTTTGATATCGCCGCTGGCAGAGAGGGCCGGTGTCTTGCTGAAGCACATGTACATGAAGATATCGTTAAAGGTATCGATGCCGCCGGTGACCACCATGTCGGCCTTGCCGGAGGCAAGTTCCATCCCGGCAAGATGGAGCGCACTGAAGGAGCTGGCGCAGGCGGCATCGACGACGCAATTGGTGCCGCCGAGATCGAACTGCTTGCTGATCCGTCCGGCAACCACGTTGCCGAGCAGGCCGGGAAACGAGTTCTCCTGCCACGGCACGTAGCCGTCGCTGATCCGCTGCACGACATCTTCCGCCACGGTATCGTCCACGCCGGCATCTTTCAGCGCCTCTCTCCAGAGCGGGTGGCCGAGGCGCGCCCCGAGCGGGATGACCAGCTCCATGGCGCCGGTGACGCCGAGGATGACGCTGACCCGGCTTTTGTCGAAACTGTTTTCCGGACCGTAGCCGGCGTCCTTGAGCGCCTGTCCGGCGGCAACCAGGCCGAGAAGCTGCGACGTGTCGATCGCCTCCAGCGTGTTCGGCGGGATATTGAACTCCAGCGGATTGAACGGGAACGGCGAGAGAAAGCCGCCACGACGGCCGTAGGTATGATCCGGGGATTTCGGGTCGGGATTGAAGTAGTCCGCGGCTTTCCAGTGGGTTGCCGGGAGGTCGCTGATGGCGTCAACCCCTTCCCGGATATTTGCCCAGTAACCGCTCTTGTCTGCCGCTCCGGGAAAGAGGCAACCGATGCCGATAATGGCAAGCTGGTCGCTGCTGTGGCTTTCAGTCGGCTTTACGTCTTCAGTTTTCACCTAGAAATACTCCTTGAGCTCTGCATCCTGCAGCGGGGTGATCTGTACAGCTTCGGCAGGGAGAGAAACCCCCTGGGAACGGAGCATGGCGGCTCTACCGAGTACCGCTGCACCATAGAGAATGTTTCTGGCCACGGTCACTACCGCGCGCTGTTCGGCTTTTGCCAGAAAGGAGTCGGCAACCCATTCGTTGAACGCCCCCATGGAGGGTCCTGCCCAGACCTGATAATCCATCTTGCGGGCAGGGTTGCCGTCTTTTGCCCAGTGTGCCGCCTGGCCCAGGTACCACCTGAATACCAGCGCCATGCGGTGTTTGGGATCGCGTTCGGCCCGTTCCACCTGTTTCGGGTCGCGCTTCAGGAAATAGGCGCGGGTATCCCGCCAGATATCTTCCAGCGGCGCCAGAAACAGGGTCTTTTCCAGCTTGTCCCGCTCTGCTGCCGGGATGCTTTCCAGTCCGGCGCAGCTCCGGTAGATATCGTAGAGTCTCGCCGCGCGCATCGGGAACATGGTGCCCCGCTTCAGCACCTGCACGGTCACACCCATCTCGAACATGTCGGCCGCCGGCGCCATGGTCACATCCGCCTGCCGGGTTTCGGTCAGCATCTCCCGGACGATGGCCGACGTCCCTGATTCGACGCACGCCTGGTTGACCGAGCCAGTCATGATCCAGGCTGCCCCCATGGCGAAAGCCGCCGCCGCTGAAGCCGGCGTGGCTATCCCCCCTGCCAGTCCGGCTTTCAGACGGCAACGGTAACCGAACTTTTTTTCAAGGCGGCATGCCAGCGACTGGATGGTCGGAAAGAGCGCTATTGCCGGACGGTTGTCGGTATGTCCGCCCGAATCGGCCTCGGCGGTAACATACTGGGCCATCGGGATCTCTGCCGCCAGCAGCGCCTGGGCAGCCGTTATTTCGCCATGTGCGACCAGTTCCTGGAGGAGTTTTTCCGGTGGGGGTGAAAAGAAGCTGGCAGCAAGTTCTTCCCGCGAGACCTTGGCAATAATACGGTTCGGCGCATGCACAGTGCCGTCCGGCAGACGGCGGATGCCGTGCACCCGGTAGCGGACGAGGGTCAACGTCAGGGAGAGAAAGGCGGATGCCTCGATCAGCGTTACCCCTTTCTTGAGATACAGTGCGACCAGCGCCTCCTCAAGGTCAGGCTCCTGGGGCGAGTGAATCAGATTGACGCCGAAAAGGGGGGCCTCGGGAGAGTTCTTGAGCTGATCCAGCGCTGCTTCAACCTCAGACAACGGCAGACCGGCGGCGCCGAAAAAGCCGAGCATCCCGGCACGTCCCAGCTCCCGGGCAATTTTTACCGAGCTGATCCCTTTGGCCATCGAGCCGCCGAGATAGGCGTAGCGGATGCCCAGTTCGGCACAGAAGTCCGGATCACCGAGATGTTCGGGAAGTACCGGCATGACATACGCAGCCAGCGGCACGGCGCTTTCGGCAGCGGGAACAGTGCCAAGGAAGGCTCTGCCGGATGTTGCCGCCCGGAAATCACCATCCTCCCTGATCAGAAAAAGCGGTGCGCTGATGCGGCGCAGTGCCTCACCGAGAGCGGGAAAAGCAGCGGCAGCTTCGTCCCGGCACCACCACCCCTGAATTGTATCCCCTGCCTGAGCTGAAGCATCCAGATTCATTGAGCTTTTCCTAATGTTGCGCAAACAGATAATCCTGCGGGTAAATTTTTATTTGTACCGGAAACAGCACAAAATTGCAAGGGAAAGGGGGCTCGGACTGGTTTGCGGAGGGGGCGGAGAGGTACAAAAAAAAGGGGGGCACAAGCTGCACCTCCCATGGGCAATCCGGCTTATGGAAGAAGAGCCGTCACGGCTCTTCTTCTTCGCTGGCAGAGATTTCACGGTAGACCCGATCTTCTTCAAAGCGCTTGGTCTGGGCCTGGAGCTTTTCCAGGTCTGCCTTGCACTTCACACAGAGCCGGGCAAAAGGCATCGCCTTGAGCCGGCCGAGAGGAATCTCCTCTTCGCAGTCTTCGCAGATGCCGTATTCACCGTCCTCAATCCGGGCAAGGGCTTCGTCAATGCTCCTGATCTTTTCCCGCTCACGATCACCCAGCAGGAGCAGCAGTTCACGGTCACGCTCGTTTGATGCCTGGTCGTAGATATCGCCGCTCGGCTCGTCGCTCGGCTTCTCAGAACCGGTTTTCAAGGCCTTGCCGATCTCCTCGAAAGCCTCCTCCTTGAGCTTGAGCAGGATTGCTTTCATCTCTTCTGCCTTTTCAACCATGTATATGCTCCGGTATTTGTAGATGTGGAAATAAAATGCCGCCCGAAAGGCGGAAGCATAATACCGTAACGCACTTTTTTGTCAAGCAAAAGCCCCGCGCCCTGTTAAACGAGGATACGTGCGGTGACGAAGTTTTTTCTGCAGGAAGAGCAAAGAAAAAACTTCTGGCTTACTAAAAAAAATGAGCCCCGGAAGTCCGGGGCTCATGGCTCTGCCTGCTGGTCTTGACGGCAGCTCTGCTTTGCAGGCTGAATCTGCCCTATGCCTCTTCCTTGAGGATATAGCCAACGCCGCGAACGGTATGAATCAGCTTTACCGGTGCATCGCGGTCTATCTTCTTCCGCAGGTAGTTGACATAGACATCGATGATGTTGGTGAAACTGTCAAAAGTATAGTCCCAGACATGATCGGCAATCATGGTGCGGGTCAGCACCTGGTTCGGATTGCGCATGAAGTATTCAAGCAGACCGTACTCTTTGGCGGTCAGGTCGACCTCTTTGTCGGCGCGCCATACCTTGTGGGCTACCGGATCGATCCTCAGATCGGCAAAGGTGAGCTCGGCGCCGCGATCCATCTCGCTGCGGCGGATAAGAGCCTTGACACGGGCAAGCAGTTCGGCAAAGGCAAACGGTTTTGTCAGGTAATCATCAGAACCGGTTTCAAGACCGACGACAATATCCTCGACCGTATCCTTGGCGGTCAGCATCAGTACCGGCGTCGCGATTTTCCGCTCGCGGAGCTCTTTCAGCAGGCTCATGCCGTCGCGCTTGGGGAGCATCCAGTCGAGAATGATGAGGTCGAATCTCCTCTCAAGCGCCATGGCGAGGCCCTCTTCACCATCTGCGGCCGTCTCGACATCATAACTCTCCTCTTCAAGTCCACGCTTGATA
>JAGFXN010000152.1 GCA_017861215.1 Deltaproteobacteria bacterium
AGTCTGTACCAGATGCTTTCCAAACGCGGCAATCCGGAACTAACCAGTCTTTTTAATGTTCTTCATGGCATGGGGCTGACCATTACCATACAACCGATGCATGAGGTCAAAACTGGATAAAGATTGATTTTCTGATGGTGGATCAATTTACATCGGCGGGAGGACAGCAGAAAGTGGCAGCGGCAGCTTCAGGGCGTGACCGACTGGCTGGTGATCAGCTCCAGGGGGCAGGAGACGATGCAGCCGCCGCAGCTGCTGCATCGTTCCGGGTCCCTGTTCACGGCATGCTTGCGGTGATTGACCGGTTCGAGAGTGTAGAGATTTTCAGGACAGGCGGCGACGCAGCGGCCGCAGCCGCTGCAGCGCCGCAGAGTGGTGAGGGCAGGCGCCTTGCCGGCAGGTGCTATCTCGATTTTCCCCATAGCGGCAGCTCCAGCTGTTTCCAGGTAGTGCGGAGATCAAGCGGCAGCGGCGAGTACTGCGGACAGGAAGCGATCAGTGCCGACGCCTGCTGTTTGCATTTGCGGCGGCAGGTCCTGCAGAGGCGATTCATATCGGCTTCTTTCATTTTTTTCATGGCAGCGGCCGCTCTTATCCAATTTCAAATCAAGAGTGAAATCAAGGCGGCGAAGTTTAAGGCGACGAAGGCGTACAAATTGTACGTTGAGGAGCCGAAAACGAGCCAACGACGATAGCGCCTTGATTTGGAATTGGCATCAGATTTTCTTTACCCAGCCGAACTTGTCGGCAATAACCCCGGTCTGGATGCCGGTAAGCGTGTCGTACAGTCTCTGAGTGAGCGCCCCGACACCGCCGCTGCCGATGGTTGCGGTCTCGTTCTTATAGCAGAGGGCGCCAACCGGAGTAATGACTGCGGCGGTGCCGCTGCCGAAAGCCTCGGTGATTTTGCCGCTGCGGATATCGGCCATGATGGTGTCGATGTCGGTTTTGCACTCGTCCACAGTAAAGCCGAGTTCCGCCGCCAGGGTAATTACCGAGTTGCGGGTTACCCCGCTGAGGATCGAGCCTTCCAGCGGGGCGGTAACCACCCGGTTCCCGTAGGTGAAGAACATGTTCATGGCGCCGACCTCTTCGATAAAGCGGCGCTCTTTGCCGTCCAGCCAGAGAACCTGGTCAAAGCCTTTCTTCTTGGCTTCCAGCCCTGCCTTGAGGGAACTGGCGTAATTGCCGCCGGTCTTTGCCTCACCCGTCCCGCCGGGAACAGCCCGGACGTACTGGTCTTCAACCATGATCTTTACCGGATTGAAGCCGCCTGCATAGTACGCGCCTACCGGTGAGAGGATTACATAAAAGTAGTAGTGATCGGAAGGCTTCACCCCCAGAACCGCCTCGACGGCAATCATGGTCGGCCGGATGTAGAGCGAAGTTCCGGGGGCAGTCGGTATCCAGTCGGCTTCCAGCCTGACAAGCTCTGCCACCCCCTGCAGGAAAAGCTCTTCCGGGACTTCCGGCATGCACAGCCGCTCGGCCGAGTGATTAAAGCGGCGGGCGTTCATCTCGGGACGGAACAGGGCGACGCTGCCATCCTGCCACCGGTAGGCCTTCAGCCCTTCGAAAATCTCCTGGCCATAGTGCAGCACCAGACAGGCGGGGTCGAGGGAGAACGGGCCATACGGCTCGATCCGGGCATCCACCCACCCCTGGCCTGCCTTCCACTCGACCAGGAACATCCGGTCGGTAAATATTTTCCCGAAGCCAAGCTTGCTTTCATCGCTGCATTTCTTTTTCTGCTTCTCTTCCGGAAGCGGGAGAACGCGGATCTGCATGGGCAAAAAACCTCCGTTGCTGCTTTCAATGATAGTGAAGATTTAGCATATTCCTGACGCATAGGGCAAGTTTTTAGGAAACCTGGCGGCGCGACTCCCGACCGTGGCTCGCCGCGGCAGACAACTCCTGCCCATTCACCCCGGCCCGCCCCCGGAACAGAGCGGCGCTGCCGAAACTGCTGCCCGAAAAAATCATCCAACCTCTTGAAAGTCATGGAAACAGGTGTTATAGTATTAGCACTCTACCCGGTGGAGTGCTAATTTCTTTCCGTAGAATGTATCTGCAGGAGGTACCGCCATGACCATGAATCTGCCGGTTGTTGCCGACAGTCTGACCCTCTATCTTGCTGAAATTCGCAAATTTCCGCTGCTCGATGCCGAGGAGGAGAAAAGCCTTGCCGTACGTTTTTATGAAGAGCAGGATCTCGCCGTAGCCCACCGGCTGATTACCTCCAATCTGCGCTTCGTCGTCAAGATCTGCGCCGAGTACCGTGCCTACGGCATGAAGATGCTCGACCTGATTCAGGAGGGGAATATCGGCCTGATGATGGCGGTACGGAAATTCGATCCGTACAAGGGGATCAGGCTCATCTCCTATGCCGTCTGGTGGATCAGGGCCTATATCCAGAACTTTATCATCTCCAACTGGAGCCTGCTGAAGATCGGCACGACCCAGGCACAGCGGAAACTTTTTTTCAAGCTCAAGCAGGCAAAAAGCGCCATCAGGAGCATGCTCGGTCACGACGACATCCAGGAAGCAGCGCTGACGCTGGATGTGAAAGAGTCGGAAGCGATCGAGATGGAGCAGCGGCTGCGGGGCGACTACTCTCTTGATGCGGAAATTGAGGCCGGCGAAGGACTCACCATGCTTGACTCCCTTCCTGACGAGCGTCAGAACCAGGAGGAACTGCTGGGCGAGCATCAGGAAGCGGCCATTCTGCAGAGAGAGGTCGGCAAGGCGCTGGAGAAACTGAACGAGAAAGAGCGCTATATCATCGAGCAGCGCGTTGCGGCGGATGACCCGAGAACGCTGCAGGAGATTGCCGAACACTTTTCCATTTCCCGGGAAAGAGTCCGGCAGATCGAGGAAGGGGCGCGCAAAAAGCTGAAAAATCTGCTGGCGCCGATCGTTCTGGATGCCATTGCCGCGTAGCCGGCAGCGAAAAAGCGACTGACCGGGGGGAGAGAGATCTCTCCCCTTTTTATTATTGTATTCCATTGCATATAAACTTGGAAAAAGCATTTGAACGCGGATAAAAACTGATAGCTGAGAATTTACGCGGAGTTGACCGATTGAAGGTTTATTCCATGAAGGTAAGACGGTTTCATGACTTATCTTTTTGTTTAATCTGCGTAAATCCGCTTGTATCTGCGTCCAAATGCCGCTTGAAGGAGCAGTGCTGCAAGGATTGAGGCGGTGAAGTCAGCGCCTTGACCCGGAATTGGTCTGAGGAGTTGTCATGCTTACCGCTACGCAGCAGGACCGCTATGCACGGCATCTGATTCTTGAAGGTGTCGGTGAACAAGGGCAGGAAAGACTGCTGGCCGGAAGTGTGCTGGTTATCGGCGCCGGCGGGCTCGGCTCCCCGGCGCTCTTCTACCTTGCCGCCGCCGGAGTCGGCAGAATCGGCATTGCCGACAGCGACCGCGTGGAGCTGTCCAACCTGCAGCGGCAGATCATCCATACCACCCCGCGGCTGGGGATGTTAAAGGCTGCTTCCGCCCAGGCGGCGCTGGAAGCGGTAAATCCTGATGTCCGGGTGGAAAGCCATCCGCTCCGGGTTGCCGCCGACAATATTGCCGCCCTGGTGACGGCATACGACTTTGTCATCGACGCCACCGACAATTTCGAAGCGAAGTTTCTCATCAACGATGCCTGTGTTGCTGCCGGCAGGAGCTACTCCCATGGCGGGATACTGCGCTTCAGCGGCCAGACCATGACGGTCATCCCCGGAGAAAGCCCCTGCTATCGCTGCATCTTTCCGGAGACACCGGCGGCGGAGGTGGCGACCGCCTGCTCCAAGGCCGGCGTTCTCGGGGTTCTGCCCGGCATAATCGGCACCCTGCAGGCGACGGAAGCGATCAAGTACCTGCTCGGCGTCGGTGATCTCCTGAGCGGCCGGCTGCTGACCTACGATGCAGCGGCGCTGAGGTTCCGGGAGATCCCGCTGCAGCGGAATCCTAACTGCCCGGTATGCGGCTGACCAGACATACTGTCAGGAGTCTGTCGGACTTAGGAAATCGAAGCGAATATTTGACTGCACGAGGACAGATTTAGTCGATTTTGAAGGCCAATAGTTGCTCTATTGGTCAAGAAAGCGGCGGAATATGGACCGTTCAGACGAATTTGCAGCAGATTTATTCTAAGCCCGACAGATTCCTAGATGATCCCGTACAGCATCTTTACCCCGGTGGCGATCAGCAGCAGGGCAAACCCCTTTTTCAGCTGCGACACCGGCAGGCTGTGCGCCAGCCTGGCGCCCAGCGGCGCGGCCAGGTAGCTGGTCACGGCAATGCCGACCAGTGCCGGCAGATAGATGTAGCCGACACTGTAGGGCGGCAGACCGGCAGCGCCGATGCCGTTCAGCAGGTAGCCGATCCCTCCGGACAGAGCGATGGGAAAGCCGAGGGCGGCCGATGTCCCTATCGCCGTGCGCGCCGGCAGATTGCACCAGACGAGAAACGGCACCGACATGCTGCCGCCCCCGATCCCCACAAGACTTGAGATACAGCCTATCACCCCGCCGGCGCCAAAAAGCCCGCCGCTGCCGGGGAGCTGCCGGGATGAATGCGGCCTGGCGTTCAGCAGCATCTGCCAGGCCACGAAAAAGGTAAATACGGCAAAGAACCCTTTGAGAAAGTTGCCGCTGAGCCTGGCCGCAACCACCGAGCCGGCCAGTGTGCCGCAGAATATCCCCGGAGTTATCCGCTTCACGACCAGCCAGTTGACCGCCTCCCTGGAATGGTGCGCCCGCAGGCTGGCTATGGAGGTAAAAACGATCGTTGCCATTGATGTGCCGAGCGCCA
>JAGFXN010000153.1 GCA_017861215.1 Deltaproteobacteria bacterium
CCGGCATATCTGCCGAAAGGCATGCGCATGGCGGCCAGCTCGAGAAGCTGCCGATGGTCGTAAAGGGGCGCTTCTGTCACGGTCACAACTCCTGCAGCAGCGCGGTAAAGGCACGCAGGCTGGCGGCCCGCCGCAGCCCTTTCAGTGTTTTTGCCAGCTCGGGATCATCCATATGCTTGATGATCGCCTTCAGCTTGCCCAGCACCTGCATCTCGCCGCAGAAGAGAGTGCGGTAGCGTGCCAGCATCCCCCGCAGGTAGCTGCCAAGCTCCCTGGAGCGTGCCTCTTTTCCCGGTTCCGGCTCCGCCTCCCCCCGCAGCCGCTGGAAAAGGAGGGGATCGGCAATCGCCCCCCGACCCAGCATCAGACCGGCAGCACCGGTCTGACGCAATACCCGCTGACCGTCCGCCGCTGTGCGGATATCGCCATTGGCGATCACCGGCAGGCGGGTGGCAGCCACCACCCCGGCGGTAATCCCGTGGTCGGCAAGGCCCGCATACTCCTGCACCACGGTACGAGGGTGCAGGATGAGAAAATCAACGCCGGCCGACTCGAACAGCGGCAGCAGGGAAAACACCTGCTGCGGATCGTCGTAGCCGGCCCTGAGTTTCACGGAAAAGGTACCGGCGACCGCATCACGCAGGGCAGGAATCAGCTCCACCAGATCGGCCGGACGCCTGAGCATGCCGCCGCCGGTCAGACCGCTCATCATCCGGCCGTAGGGGCAGCCCATGTTCAAGTTCAAGTGCACCGCCCCGGCCTCCTGAGCGGTGCTGGCGGCAGCGATCAGCGCCTCGCGGCCATGGCCCACCAGCTGCACCACCAGCGGCACTCCATCCTCCGCTGCAGTCATCTGCCGCAGATCGGCCGGCGCCAGCCGTTTCACCGCCGCCGCTGCGTTCACCTGCATGAATTCGGTAAAGACCACGTCAGGGCGGACCTGCTGGATGAAGTGGGCCCGCAGGGCCTGATTGGTCAAGCCCTGCATCGGCGCCAGCAGCAGAGGCAGCGAAACCTCCCCCCAGGGGAGAGAGAGCGCAGTTCGCTCCCGCTTTGTATCAACGACAGTTACAGACATGGAAACCCTCAGAATTTCTGCAAAGAATATCAGCAGGAAACACTCCCTTGCAATATAGAATAACAGTGGCGACAAATAAATGTGATTATTTTGGCTGAATCTGCTATAAAGATCAGTTCTAAAAAGTGAACAAGGGAGCACAAGAACAATTCAACAAGGAGAACGTATGACCAGTTACAATCCGATGCGGGCGCTGCCGACCAAGTCCGGCTATGGCAAGGGGGACGTCCTTGTCCTCTGTGGAGAGCTGTTTGGACGCGGCTATGCCAACGGCATCGTGGAAGAGGCAACCAGGCGGGGTATGACCATAATCGGCACTACGGTGGGGCGGCGGGAAACAGACGGTACGCTGCGGCACCTTACGGCAGCAGAACTGCATGAGGCAGAACAGAACCTTGGGGGACGGGTAATCAACATACCGCTGGAGGCCGGCTTCGATCTGCAGCCGGCAGACGATGGCCGCTCCCCGGCGGATCAGCTCAAGGGGGTAAAGCCGGATGCCTGGGAATCTGTCCGACTGGACTGGGACAACATAGAGCAGGCCCGGCTTCTGGGACTTGCCCGCTTCAAGGCGAACCTGGCTTCGGTCGTAACCGAGCTGGAAAAGATGATCCCTGCAAACGCGAACGTACTTTTCGCCCATATCATCGGCGGCGGCATGCCGCGTGCCAGGATGCTGATGCCTGTTTTCAACAAGGTATTCAAGGGCCAGGGGGAGCGCTATCTCTCTTCGGCCGCTTTCTGGGGTTCGGAACTGGGCAGGCTCTGCAAACTCAGCTTTGACGAGGTGACCGCCGATACCTTTGCCCACCTGATCGAGGCAACCGATTCTCTCCGGCAGGCAATCATCGCCAGGGGGCACAAAGCCGCTTATTCGGCCTATGGCTACCACGGCTGCGAAGCACTGATCAACGGCACCTACACATGGCAGTCCTACACCCCCTACGTCCCCGGCTGGGCCAAGATGCGCCTGGAAGAGATCGCCGCGGCTGCCCGAAGCAGGGGAATCGGCGCCACTGTTTTCAACTCGCCGGAGATCCAGACCAACTCCAGCGCCCTGTTCATGGGGGTGGAAATCCCCCTCTACCTCTTTCTTGAAGCATTGCAGAAGGAAGGTGCGACTGCACTGGCTGCGGAACTGCGCGAGGAGTGCCGCACGCTGCTGCGTGACGATGTGACGATCGAGCAGATGCTGGCAGCGGCCACCAGCTACCTGGCGTCACCGGTATTGAATCAGTTCGCCGCTTTTGAGACCTGGCCGCACCACAACACGCCGGAACAGGCGGAACTGATGCTGAACTGCTCTGCCCGGCTCATGGGAATGAACAGGAACCCGAAGGAGATCGTCTGTGCCGCCCTGTCCACCGCGGTGGTCAACGGGGTCGGCAAGCTCATACTTGACAGCATGTGGGAGCCGAAGGCCCATGTCTACTGGCTCAACCACGACATCATCGCCCGGCGCCTCGCGCAGGGGGAATAGTTTCACTGGCAGCGCTGCTGCTGTAGACACAGAAAAGCCCACCGGTATGCGCCGGTGGGCTTTTCTGTGTGACGATCAGGGACTGTTTCTATCCCAGAAGCTCATTCACCTTTTTCATAACCTGGAAGGCATCGGCAACGTAGAGGACATCAGCTTTCCCCTGGGCCCAGCCGCAGCCGGCATCGAGGTTTATGGCACGCCTTTCGTTGATGAAACGCCAGCCGACAGCGTGGGGTTCCTCGCCGTGGCAGCAGGTGGCCAGACCCTTGGGGTGACGCGGGGTCGAGCCGGTCTGTCCCACCTGGTTCAGGTGGCTCATGAAAGGGAGTACCGACTCCCCTTCCGACGACTGGTCAACCAGTGACTTGCTGCTGCCGAGAGACGCCTTGGCATTCTGCAGGAAGCCGAGGATCAGATCTGCGGCATCCTTGACGTGGAACTGGCCGTCGGCCTGTTTCTTAGTCCAGACTGGACACCGATAACTGTGGTACGGACAACCGCGGCATCAAGGCTGACCGCTACATTCTCGACCGTGGCGGCTGCGGCAGCACCGGCCCACGGAGCGAAAACGCCGCCGTCAATGACCAGTACCCAGGGGCGCTGCACCCTGGTCTGGGTTGCCACCATCCGCTGCCGGTAGTACCAGCGCTGCACCCTGATAACGCCGTCGACAACCTCGAGCCCGCTCACATGGGTTTCGATCCGGCCGCCCAGACGTTGGGTCGCTCCCGGCAGGGACCGGGAAAACCGCGACGTAGCCGGCGCAACCACCATGGTCGCCCCTGACTGACCGATGAGTGCAGCGGTTGCCGCACAGTCGCTACTGCCGATCGCTTCCGCCGCCTGGCTGACATCTTTGCCGACAAGGCCGACAACCAGTGATGAACCGGGAAGTTTGGCCGTCATCTCCACGGCAGCGGCAAGCGCCTCCAGGGCAATGCCGGGGAGAGTGCCGTCATCCTGGGTATGTGCAAGAAAAAGAACTTTTTCCATCTGAAGCCTCCATAAATAGTGACGGTACCGGCAGCGACAACACAGCCTGTGCCGGGACCTGAACCGTTAGCAGTGAAAGTGCCGACTACCCCTTGATCCAGGCAACAATTTCGGCAGCAATGTCATCAGCAGACATATCCTTGACGATCCGGGTTTCCCGGCGCTGACTCGGCAGCTCGACACCGAGGTAGGAGACGCCACCAACGCCGACCGGAGCCGGAACCGCTTTCTGCAGAGCCGGCATTACCGTACGCATGTTCATCATGCCGATCTGGGGATTGTTGGGAGGCTCCGGGAGATTCCCCGTTGCCCAGCCTAGGACTGCCGGGGCTCCGGAACATTCCGAGACCTGGTACTGGCCCCCTTCGATCCGCTCCAGTATCCGGAAGGAACCGTTGTCCTGAACCTTCAGCTCGTCAACGCCGAGAAACTGTTCTGTGATGCCGAGCTGCTCGCCGACCATCTGCATGGTAACGCCGGCATCGCGGGAGGCGGAGGCGCAGCCGCCGAAAAGGAGCAAGCGGGAACGGTCGAGGCCGGGGATCTTGTCGATGGCCCCGGCAAGGGCGGCGGCAACCTCGAAAGAGTCGGTGAATCCGCCGGCAGGACCGTCCAGCACCACCAGTTCGAAGGTCACCTTCTGGGCTATGGACATCATCAGCTGCTGCAGCTTTGCCTTGGGGCCGAGGCTGACCAGCCAGACCTTGCTGCCGGGTATGTTCTTTGCCAGGTTGGCAGCTTCGTACAGCGAATGTCCCGCCCAGGGGTCCAGTACTGACGGCAGCATCATCTCGTTTTTCAGAGCCGGGCCGGTCGGCCCGTCGACAGGTGCCAGCGTCTGCAACGGGTCGGGAACGATGCTGCCGCAGACAACAATGTGAAATCCTCCGTTCATCTTCTACCTCTCTTCATGTTGATTTTTCTGATAACTATTCAGCACAATCTGAAGCTTTTGCAAAAACATTGTCATGCCCGAGTGCTTCTATCGGGCATCCATGACTTTCAGAGCAAATCTGTATACAAATCATTCCAGGCAGAGTTGCTTTTCTCGATCAAATTAGTTTTCCAAGCCCTGTTCCATTTCTTTAACTGTTTTTCCCGCGTTATAGCGCTTTCAATAGATTCAGTAGCTTCAAAATAGACCAGATTGTGAATAGTATATTTCCTGGTAAAGCCTTCAACGAGATCGTTTTTATGCTCGTAAATGCGCTTGATAAGATCAGATGTTACGCCGATGTAAAGGGTTCCATTCTTTTTGCTTGCCAGGATATAGATGTAATATTGCATACAAAAACTTTATGGATTCCCGATTAAATCCTCGGGAATGACAAATAACAGATTGCATGCACTTGTCGAGCTCGTCAGTTTTCCGCAGAGTGAAGCCCTCCGGCTCCCCCCCGAAAATCGATATTGGTCCGTTCCGGGTCACCCTGGCGCGGCCGGGAGCAGTTCCACTGGCAGGCGCCGCAATGGACGCATTTTTCCCGGTCGAACTGGGGTGCCCCGCCGCCTTCGCTGGGAGTGATGGCCTGAGCCGAACAGATCTCGACGCAGAGTTGCGGGTAGCACCCGGCGCAGACCTGTGGATCGACGGTGACCACATGATCGGCAAAACCGGCCGGCGCCTGGACCTTGCCGCCCATCAACAGTGCATCCTGATGCGAAATCAGCAGTTTTCCATCCAGCGCTATCCGGGGCCAGCCGAGACCGTCCATAACCGGATCAGCAAGGGGTTCGCCCTTGGCAATCGCCGCCTTGCGCAGTTCCGCGATATTTTCCGGAGCAATCTTCCCGGCGCAGTAATCTTCGAGGGAAGGAACCCTTTCATAGGGTCGTGCTGTCTCGCCGCCGAAATGCAGCCTGCCGCCGCTCAGACCGGTCAGTCCCATGCCGATGAGACCGGTCAGGACGCCCTTCTGGAAACCGTTCCGGGCATGCTTGGCCTGCTCTGCCTCCTTCTCCACCCAGCTGCTGCGGCGACGGGACAGGTAGGCCGCATCAAGATTGGCGCCAGTAAAAGGCCTCCCCTGCTGTACCAGCTCTACTACGCCGGCAGCCAGCTGCACACCGGTTTCCCAGGCCTCATCCACACCCGAACCGGTCAGGACGTTGGTGCTGCCGGATCCTTCGCCGATACGCGCATACCCGTCCCACACATAGAGAAAACCGAAAATCTCCGGTTCCGGAAAGCCGATCGTATGGAGCACAGTACCGGGCTTGAGAGTGCAGCTGTCAGGAAGCTCGACAACCGCCTTCATGCCGACTGCCCATTCCCGCTGGTGGTTGTTGCCGGGCAGGCCGAAATGCCGATCCAGCGCCTGCCCCACGGGACCTACCGGACCGTCTGCCACGACGGTAAGAGCGGCGCGGATATCCATGCCGGGCATGAAGCCTGCGGCAGGAGAGCCGTCACGGTTTGTTCCCTGGTCCGCCATCCTGATGCCGACGACTCTGTCTCCTTCCAGCAGCGGCGCGCTGACAGGCATGCCGGGCCAGATCTGCACCAGACCGGAAGCCATCAGATCATTACCTACCCACTGGTTGAACTGGCCGATGGAGAGAACCAGTCCGTCCTGCTTGTGCAGGAAGGGGGGAATGTAGGGGAGTTCAAAAGCATGGTTGCTCCCGGAAAAGGGGCCGAGAAGGGCATCAACGGCCCTTATGCCGAAGGAGCGGCGACTCGCCTTGAGCGGGTCCAGCAGGTACAGAACCTTTTCCTCGCTTACCGGAGACGCCATGGGGATGGCGGCGGGATCAAGCCCCGGAAAGGAGGAGCGGATGCTCCTGGCCCGTGTCACCACGCCGGAAACGCCGAAGCTGATGTCATCAGCCCGTTCGTAGCAAAGCACCTGCAGGGGCATGCCGGGCATGACGCCGCTCTCCAGGAGAGGCATGCCGTTCTCATCGATCAGGGCACGGGAAAGTGTCGTCAGGAACCCGCCCATGGCCGGTCCGAAGCCGACACAGGCGATATCAACTTCCATGGTTTGCCGCTCAACGGTCATAGCTTTTTATTTCTCCATAAAAAAACAGGTTGATAGACTGAAGGCTGAAGACTGTTAGTAAAAAAACGCACAATCTGTATTTATCGAATTGCCTTCAGCCTTCAGCCTGAACACCTGCTTCATTGTCAAGGGTAGTCGAGTGCTTCCGGGATCATCACCTTGCTCACCGCCATCGCCGCCCTGTCCTTGGCGAGGCGGGAACCGGCGAAAGAGGACTCCACCCTGTTGCGCAGGCTGCGGAAAGTTTCTTCATCGCTGCTCTCCATCACGAACTGATAACCGTAAACCAGCTCGGAGCAGATTCTGACAACTTCTCCGGCGGCCCGGGCTGCCTGCAGGTGGCAGAGATCGCTGAAGAAATTGGTGAATCCTTCCAGTCCTTCCGCTACCACCGGATTGTCAGGTCCTTTTGCCGCCAGTTCCAGCAGGTCGAGGATCTGCTCCCGTGAGGCGAGGAGCCAGCAGAGTGAATCGACAAACGGGAAGACTGCTCCGTGGCGTTGTGGATGATAGAGGGCCTTGCCGTCGGCGTCCCTGGACTTCTGCAGGTAGCCCAGAGTCCAGAGCCAGAGTTCCATGGCGTTGGCCAGGATTGTTGCTCCTGTCCCCGCTCTCTGTGCGGCAAGCTGCCGCAGCTCAGTGATCCAGATACGGAACTGGGCGAGAAACAGCTCGTTCGTCATGGTGATGGAGATCTGGCGGCGCTGCACAGCCTCCGGCCCTTCATAGGTTGCTTCCAGCTGGGCGTCAGACCATTTCTGACAGAGAAAACCGGGGCAGTCCTCGGTAATGCCGTAGCCCCCCATGAGGCTGACCGCCTCCCGCATCATGGTTGCGCCGTAACCGGTATTCCAGAGCTTCGTGGCCGGGCAGTAGATGTTTGCCAGCGAGTCGGTGATCAGGAACTGGACGAGGGTATCTCCGGCAAGCTCCTGGAAGCGTGCCGCATCCCGTTCTCCCTCGGGAAGCTGTTGCAGGGAGAGGTACTCCAGTGCCCCTTTTTCCAGCTCCTTGAAAAGCTTCATCTGGGCCCTGCCGCCGCTGATCCCTCTTTCGGCAAGGATGCGGTCCTTTTCCCTTTCGACCGGGTCAAACTCGTCCAGAAGCCGCACGGCAGCGAAGCCGAAGGAGGTGCCGGCTTCGGCGGTTGCCCAGATGTCAACCAGCCGCTGCACAGCATCGTCCTTCTGCTGCAGACCCTGTTCATACCGTGGTGTGCCCGGAGTGCTGGCGCTCCCCCCGCGGAAACGGGTGCGCTGGTAGCGGATCACCGGTTCGATCGCCGACATCAGCTTGGCGGATGTCATGATGGCCACCGGCACGCGGGTCCGGCGGAAGACCGATTCAATGACGTCGCCATGGCTGAAATTGGGGATGATGACTCCGTCTTTCACCGTGTAGCCGCCGATGATCCGGCTGGCGGGAACCCTGAGGCTCAGGATCGGATCGCTCGTGGAAGAGAGCTGATGAACCAGCTTGAGGGTAGTCGCCCCGCGATCGAACGTCCCCGGGTCATCCTTTTCCAGAATAACCATGGCGCTCCCCTTGATTCTGTCATCATCCGAATCGACGGCAGCCGTCACAAAATCGGCAAATCCCATGTTGGTGATGAAGCGGCCGCGCTTCTCAACGTGCAGGATCGGCTCCTTACCCTCCTCCCACTCCACTACTCTCATCTTTCCGGAAAGAATGCCGGTATCGACGCCAACGTAGGGCAGCGGTTCGGTCAGGGCAAAGGCGCCGCGCCAGATCGTCCGCTCCTCACCCGGCAGTGGCGGCACGCAACGGCTCATGTAGGTATGGCGCTGCTCGGGCGTCCCCTTTTCATGAATCGGGGAGAGTGCCAGGTTGCTGGCAAGGGAGCAGGTGGCAGCGCCGCCGTCGACCCAGGAGAGTTCGAAGGCCACCAGGGCCAGGGCAAGATTTTTCGGGCCGGCAATGAAACCGCCGTCTTCCGGATCCATGAATAACTGGGTAAGGCCCACCTGGTCAAAGCCGTCAAGAAGCTTCGACTTGCTGTCCGTCCAGTCATGGGTATTGCGCGCCCCGTCTGCCACCAGCCGGGCAACGACGCCCCTGGCAACGGAGCGGGCGGACTGAACCACCATCTGCAGATCGTAGCGATCGGAATAGCGCCACATGATCTGGCGGACATCATCCCCCGGCAGGGTTTTCATGAATTCGACTGATTTGTTCTCGCTGCTGGCTGTTTCCATGTATTCTCCTTCGTATCACTTCTGGTATTTGGAATTGATTAAAGCAGCCGGGTTCACTGTAGCAGCCGCGGCATGACAGCAAACGGACTATCTTCTCAAGATTCTTTCAGTATATCGGTGGCGGATATATTTCATGAGAAAGCGGCTCCTAAAATGCGCTGCATAGTAATATTATCGGCCGAGTTAGGCAACTGAAATTGCAGGGTTTGCTCCGGCCGGCAGCCTGCCGCCAGGCGACGCTTCCACTACCGCGGCTCCATGAAGAACTCAAGCCCCTTGCTATTCATCCCTTCTGCTCTTGTTCTCGAACTTGGTATATTCGCCGTTGAAAATCAGGTTTATCGAGCCGATCGGGCCGTTACGCTGTTTACCGATGATGATTTCCGCGTTCCGATCATGCCCCTCGATGGTACAGGAACCGTCGCGCCGTTTGCAGGCTTCGCAGTAGACGGCATCACGATAGACAAACATGATGACGTCGGCATCCTGCTCGATTGCTCCGGACTCCCGCAGGTCGCTCATCATCGGCCTTTTATCGGTGCGGCTCTCCAGCCCGCGGTTCAGCTGCGACAGAGCGACAACCGGGATTTCAAGTTCCTTGGCCAGCGCTTTGAGCGACCGTGATATCTCGGAGATCTCCTGCTGCCTCGATTCCGAGTTCGCCCCGCCCCGCATCAGCTGCAGATAGTCGACAATAACGATGCCGATATCCTTGTCAGCTTTCAGGCGGCGGCACTTGGCGCGCATCTCGAGCACCGAGATCGCCGGTGAATCGTCAATGTAGATCAGGGCATCATGCAGCTTGCCGGCACCGTTCATCAGCCGGCCCCAGTCGGTCTCCAGCAGATGACCGGTCCGCAGGCGGCTGGCATCGATCTTCGATTCAGAACAAAGCAGCCTGGTCACCAGCTGCTCCTTGCTCATCTCCAGGGAAAAGATGGCAACCCCCCGTTTCTGATCGGCATGCATGGCCGCATGCTGGCCGAGATTCAGGGCAAAAGCGGTCTTCCCCATGGAGGGCCGACCGGCGACGATAATCAGGTCGCCTTTCTGGAAGCCGGCTGTCATACCGTCAAGATCGATGAAGCCGGTCGGCACGCCGGTGACATGCTCTTTCTTCTCGTACAGCTTTTCAATATTCCTGATGGTATCCTTGAGAATATCCTTCACCGGGAAAAAAGCCGGGCGGAGCTTGTTCTCGGAAATGGCGAATATCGCCTTCTGGGCGCTGTCCAGAAGCTCGTCCACATCCGTCTCATCACTGAAACTCTGGGTCACGATATCGGTCGCCGCGGTGATAAGGTACCTGGAGATCGCCTTTTCTTTCACGATCTTGCAGTAGTAGGCGATGTTGGCGGCAGTCGGCACATAATCGACCAGTGTTGACAGATAGGCGGCGCCGCCGACATCCTCGAGCTCCCCTTTTTTCTTCAGGATGGTGGAGAGCGTGATCAGGTCACACGGTTCATTGTTGTTCGAGAGATCTATCATGGCACGGAAAATCTTCCGGTGCGATTCGCG
>JAGFXN010000154.1 GCA_017861215.1 Deltaproteobacteria bacterium
ATCCCGCAGCCAGTAATTATCACCGCTACGGCTGGCGCGATGTAATTGAAAACAGTTTCGGGCATCAGTGCCAATACCTTGCGGCGAAGGAAAGTGGTGGCGCAGTCGTCGGGATATTGCCGCTGGTCTTCATGCAGAGCAGATTTTTTGGCCGGTTTCTCGTATCACAGCCTTTTTTCAATTACGGCGGGCTGCTCTGTGATAATCGGGAAATCGGGGATGCCTTGCTGGCTGAAGCCGGTGCCCTGCGAAAAGAGCTTGGGGCAGAGCACGTCGAACTGAGACATCGTGCCCCGTGGGCAGGTGATCTGCCTGTAAAGCACCACAAGGTCAGTATGATACTCAATCTGGCCGACGATGCAGAGACTCAGTGGCAAGGCTTTAACGCCAAACTCCGTAACCAGATTCGCAAGGCGGAGAAAAGCGGCTTCCTGACAGAAACGGGCGGCAAAGAGCTGTTGCCGGATTTTTATACGGTCTTTGTCCGTAACATGCGTGACCTCGGCACCCCCGTCTATGCGCAGCAGTTTTTTGCCGAAGTGTTGGCGGCCTTTCCGCTGGAGAGTCGTATAATTGCTGTATTTCTTGAAGGAAAACCGATTGCTGCCGGTCTGACGGTCAGGTTTCGTGATACGCTCGAAATCCCCTGGGCCTCCTCGATCCGTGATTACAACACGCTCTGCCCGAACAATCTGCTTTACTGGAAAGCGTTGCAGTATGCTTTGGAAATCGGCTGCACACGGTTTGATTTCGGCCGTTCTACTCCGGGAGAAGGAACGTACAAATTCAAAGAACAGTGGGGTGCCAAGCCTTTGCAACTATACTGGCAGTACCTGTTGCCGGAGGGGGGATCTATGCCGGAACTGAACAATAAGAACCCTAAATTCGAAATGGCTATCAGAATCTGGCAGAAGCTGCCGCTTTCGCTTACCAAGGTTTTCGGGCCACATATCGTGAAGAACATTCCATAACGACTCCATGCAATTTTCTGTCATCATACCTGCGAAAAACGAAGCGGCCAACATTGGCCGCTGCCTTGATTCCATAAATCAGGTGACATGGGATAATAACTGTTATGAAGTAATTGTTGTGGATAATGGTTCGACCGATCAAACCGTGGAAATTGCTGTAAAAAAGGGGGCCAGAGTGTTTATCAGACCCGAGCTTACCATTTCCGGACTGCGCAATTTCGGGGCTGAGCAGGCATCAGGAGAAATTCTGGTATTCATAGATGCTGATTGTACTGTTTTCACCTCATGGCTGGTAAAAGCGTCAGCCTATCTGATGAGAAAGGATGTGGCATGCTTCGGCAGTCCGCCTATAGTACCGGAAGATGGGAGCTGGATACCTAAGGCTTGGTTTGCAGTCAGGAAAAAAAGAGCTGATCTTTGTGAAACCGACTGGCTTGAATCAATGAACATGTTCGTCAGGCGAGATGCATTTGCCGCTTCCGGAGGTTTTGACGAAGCGCTGATCACCTGCGAGGATTATGATCTCTCAGTACGGTTGCAGAAGTATGGCACTATAATCAGCGATAGCTCGATTGTCGCGGTGCATCATGGGGAGGCGGCAACAGTCGGACATTTTTTCAGAAAGGAACTCTGGCGAGGGAAGAGCAACTTTTCCGGAATGATGCAGCATGGATTAACTCTTTCAGAGATCCCCAGCCTAATTGCTCCTTCACTGCACTGCGTGCTCTGGATTTGCTGGTTAATCAGTTCGCTGACGGGCATTTCTGTAGTGGCAGTTGTTATGTCGATGCTTCTACTCATCTGGCAGGTTTTTCTGCTGTTGGCGTGCTTGAGGAAGCTACGACCGCAACTATCAGTTACGTCACTGCTGCAACTTCTTTTTCTGCTCAATATCTACCTCTTTGCCCGGGGAGCAGGGGTTTTCTCCAGCGGGCGGCGTTCAGGAACTCCCCAATGTGTGGCATAGCCGGTTTTCTCAGAACTTGCGTCCCGTCTGCAGATGTCGCCTTACTAAAGCGGATGGGAGAGGTTATCCGCCATCGCGGTCCGGATGCCGGTGGTGAATATCTGGACGATCATATCGGTCTGGCTCACCGCCGACTGAGCATCATCGATCTTTCGCCGCAGGGCAACCAGCCGCTGTTTTCTGCCGATGGCCGTCTGGCGATCGTTTTCAATGGAGAAATTTACAACTTCCAGATTCTGCGTGAGCAACTTCAACGTGAAGGCGTAGTGTTCCGTACAAAAACGGATACCGAGGTGATTCTGGCCCTGTACTCCAAGATGGGAACTGAATGCCTGAAGCAGTTTAATGGCATGTTTGCCTTTGCCCTCTGGGATACGGTCGAGAAAACACTCTTCATTGCCAGGGATCGCATCGGCAAGAAACCCCTCTATTATTATCATGCCGGCGGTGACCGACTGGCGTTTGCTTCCGAGATCAAGTCCCTGCTGCAACTGCCCGGTATCAGCAGGGAGATTGAACCGACCGCCATCTCCGATTTTCTCTCGTATCAGTACATACCCGATCCCAAGACCATCTACCGGAACATCTTCAAACTACCCCCGGCCCACTACATGACTCTGCAGGCTGGTGGAGAACCTCATGTAGGCGAGTATTGGGACATCGAATTTTCTCCGCGGGAGAGTCGTCCCTTTGCAGCTGCCGAAGAAGAACTCCTCGCACTGTTGCAGGATGCCACAGCTGTCAGAATGATTTCCGATGTCCCCCTGGGAGCTTTTTTGAGTGGTGGTGTCGATTCCAGCGCTGTTGTGGCCCTGATGGCAAAATCATCCGGTGATCCGGTCAGAACCTGTACCATCGGCTTTCAGGACAAACGGCATGATGAATCCCCCTTTGCCCGCGAGATTGCCGGGCTGTTCAGGACCAATCACACCGAATTTATGGTCAAGGACCGCTTTGTCGACACCGTGTCACTACTGCCGAAGTTCTTCGACGAACCGTTTGCCGACTCTTCGGCTGTGCCGACGTATCATGTATCCCGCCTCGCACGCCAGGCGGTCACGGTGGCGCTGGCCGGAGATGGCGGGGATGAAAGCTTTGCCGGGTACGATAAATATGCTGTGGAGCTGAAGGAAAATCTCGTCCGTCAGTATGTGCCCCGGTCGGTTCTGTCGCTGATTCATACGGCTGCTGCCGGGCTCGAAGGCAATATAATGGCGCGCAAGGCCCGTTCTCTGAGCGGCAGCGCCCTCAAGGACCCGGGAAGGGCCTTTTTCCGGACGAACAGCTGCATTGAAGAGCCGCAGCTGCAGCAACTCCTTGCCGATGATATCAGACGGGCAAGCAGCAGTTATGATCCTGCCGTCCATACCCTG
The DNA here is from genome assembly GCA_017861215.1 of Deltaproteobacteria bacterium. Taxonomy (GTDB): domain Bacteria; phylum Desulfobacterota; class Desulfuromonadia; order Geobacterales; family DSM-12255; genus VEOV01. The sequence continues at coordinate 3,312 of JAGFXN010000154.1, forward strand.
AGATACTGGAACAAAGTTAGCGGCAAGGACCATGTGGCCTGCATGCTCTACACCGATCTGAAAACCTATCTTCCCGGTGATATCCTGGTAAAGGTTGACCGCATGAGCATGGCGAATTCTCTGGAGGTCCGGGCGCCGTTCCTCGACTACCGGATCATCGAGTTTGCCGCGTCATTACCGAGCGACTGGAAAATCAAGGGTGAAAACAAAAAGATCATCCTTAAAAAAGCCTTCAGTCATCTACTCCCTGATGCGATCCTCAACCGGGCCAAGCATGGCTTTACCGTTCCTCTTGATGATTGGTTCAGGGGGGAACTGAAGCCAATGGCGGAGGAGTGTCTCTTTAATCAGCCGGCACTGGCGGAATTCCTCTCCATGGCGACGGTGCGGCGCCTCTGGCAGGAGCACCAGGGCAAACGCTGCAGCCATGGAACAATCCTCTGGAGCCTGCTGATGCTGGCTCTCTGGCAGAGGGAGTATCATTTGTGATCCCAGGTCACTGGAGCTGAGGCATGTGCGGTATCGCAGGAATTCTGAATCTTGGCAATCACTCCACCATCGAGCGCTCAGCGCTGGAGCGAATGATCGGCATGCTGCGGCACCGCGGCCCGAACGGCAGCGGCATTTTTCTCCGCCCCCAGGTGGGACTCGCCCATTCCCGTCTGAGCATAATCGATCTGGAAGGGGGGGCGCAGCCGATCTGCAATGAAGACCGCTCCCTCTGGGTAGTTTTCAACGGCGAGATATTCAACTATCTGGAGCTGCGCAGCGATCTTGAGAAGCGGGGGCACCATTTCTCCACCCACACGGACACCGAAGTTATCGTGCATCTTTTTGAGGAAAAGGGCGCGAGATGTCTGGAAGAACTGAATGGACAGTTCGCCATTGCGCTGTGGGATGAAAGGAAACAGAGACTTTTCCTGGCACGGGATCGGATGGGTATTCGTCCTCTCTTCTACACGACTCACGCCGGCAGGTTTTATTTCGGTTCAGAGATTAAAGCGATCTTTGCCGCGGATGCCGCCGCCATTCCGAGAATTATTGATCCCGAAGTTCTGGCGGAGATTTTTACCTTGTGGATGCCGGTTGATCGTAACTCTGTATTTAGCGGTGTCAGGCAGCTTGCCGCCGGTCACTGGGCCTGGGTAGATGGCGCATCTGGTTTCCAGGAGTCGGAGTACTGGGATATTCCGCTTCATACCGGTCAGTATAACCTGACGAAATCGGAAGACGAATATGCGGAAGAGCTCCGTGCGCTGCTGGTGGATGCGGTCAGACTGCAGCTCCGGGCCGATGTGCCGGTTGGAGCGTATCTGAGCGGGGGACTGGACTCTTCGGCGATTACTTCCCTGGTACGGCGTTATACGACCAATCAGCTCAAAACCTTTTCGGTCACCTTCTCCGACTCGTCCTACGATGAAAGCCGCGAGCAGGGAGAGGTCGCTGCATTCCTCGGTACCGATCACG
>JAGFXN010000013.1 GCA_017861215.1 Deltaproteobacteria bacterium
CGTTAATCCCCATATTTCCATTTCGCTATGCCGCTGCCCGATCTCCTGAGCAGATGAACACTCCTCGTCGTCCCTCTAGTGCCAAAGAACCTATAAAGTCCCTCGTATTTATATGCCAGGTTAAAATTAAGACTCATCCTGAACTCAGGAGTAACCGTATCCAAGCCGATAAAAAAGCCGCTTCGCAAATTCTGTGGCAAAGCGGCGCGGCAATGCTTGTTGTTGCTTCCGGCGTCAAACCAGCCGTCTGCGCCCAAGAGCAATCCAGCCAAGCGGGTAAAATATGACGGCAAATATGGTCCACGCAATCAGGATGAGGGCGAAAGACGATGGCGCAGCCATGGCAATGAGCAGCACCGGAGAGATAATGCCGAGAATGATAAAGGTAAGCGTAAGCAGCAGTATTTTCATGATATCCTCCCTGACATTCTGGTTAACTTCAATCACTTGATGATAACAAAAAAAGCCCTGATTTCTCAAGGCCTTTCGTACTGCTCTGGACTACACCGGTTTGTCTTCCGGTACGGAGGCCGGTGTCAAATAGTCGCTGTAACTATCTGTTATTGCATTTAATCTCGGCGGGTCAAATTCCCAGTCACTTGTGGCGATTCCAGAATCAACCAAAGGCTGAAGATTCCCCGCTGCCTGCAACGGGGTGATTCATTATGAGCACATCCCAGTGACGGCAACAAGGCGGCAACAGCAAGAAGAAATGAAAATAAAAAGGCTACGTTATTGGCTGTAACCACGCGATATTAGTGGCGCGCCCGGAGAGATTCGAACTCCCGACACCCTGGTTCGAAGCCAGGTACTCTATCCAGCTGAGCTACGGGCGCGCACTTGTCCGAACAGTACTATATTTTATTGCGCCAGGCAAGAAGCGGCTTGGGTTATCCGGTTTTTCTGGTATTTGCGGATCGATTCGGTGTATAACTTTCACGCTTTACTGCCCAGACCCTGAAAGGAAATTGACAGATGCATGAGTTGATCGACTGGTTGCTGACTACCATGAATGCCATGGGCTATCCGGGGATATTTCTACTGATGGCGATGGAGAGCTCAGTCATCCCGGTACCGAGCGAACTGGTCATGCCTCCGGCCGGCTACCTTGCCCAGCAGGGGGCAATGAATATCTGGCTGGCAATCCTCATGGGCACTGCCGGCAGCCTTGTGGGTGCCTATGCCAACTACTTTACCGCCCACTATCTCGGGCGTCCCCTGGTGCTCAAGTACGGCAAATATGTCTGGATTACCGAGGAGAAGTTTGTGAAAGTGGAACGGTTTTTCCTGCGCCATGGCGAAATATCCACTTTCATCGGCCGGCTCCTCCCGGTAATCCGCCATTTGATCTCGATTCCGGCAGGCATTGCCGGTATGAACCATTTCCGCTTCTCCCTGTACACTCTTGTCGGTGCCGGACTGTGGTGCACTATCCTTGCCTGGATCGGCTATTTTATCGGCAAAGAACAGGCGCTGATCATGCAGTACTCCCGCCAGGCGGTGCTCGGTGTCGTGATCTTCTGCGCAATTCTGGTGGCGGTTTATGTCTGGCGCCATAAAAGGAGTACTGCCGGCGGCAGCAGACAATAAATCCGTCTCGATCGACCAAAGCAAAAAGACCTTTACCGGCGCCGTTTAAACGCTACCGGTAAAGGTCTTGTTGTTGCTGCGGAAGGTGCTGCCAGTTGCAGGCGCCTGCCTGACCTGCCGCCAGTCGGCAAGACGGTTCCGTACAGGATTACTTCGGCACTTTCTCCCAGTCTTCAAGGAATTTCTTGATGCCGGCATCGGTAAGCGGGTGTTTGGCAAGCTGCATCATGACGCTGTAGGGGATCGTGGCCACATCGGCACCGATCAGGGCCGAATCGAGGACATGAATCGGGTTGCGGATGCTGGCGACGATGATCTCGGTATCATAGCCGTAGTTGTCAAAAATGGTTCTTATCTCCTCGACGATCCCCATGCCGTTCTGTGAGATGTCATCCAGGCGTCCTACGAAGGGTGATACGTACGTAGCCCCCGCTTTGGCGGCCAGCAGGGCCTGCAGCGGGCTGAAGATCAGAGTGACGTTGGTCTTGATCCCTTTGGCCGAAAGAGTCTTGGTCGCCTTGAGCCCTTCGGCGGTCATCGGCAGTTTAATGACGATGTTTTTGTGAATCTTGACGAGTTCGTCAGCCTCCTTCACCATCCCTGCATGTTCAAGAGATATGACTTCGGCCGAGATCGGACCATCCACTATCCCGGCGATTTCCTTGATGACTTCCTCGAATTTACGCCCTGATTTAGCGATGAGCGAAGGGTTGGTGGTAACGCCATCCACCAGTCCGAGCGCATTCGCCTCCCTGATTTCATGTACATCCGCTGTGTCGATAAAAAACTTCATGACTCCTCCATCTCTTTTTATTTACGGTTGATCAAGCTGTTCGCGGTACTTTTCGAGGCAGGCGCGCGAGCAGAAATAAATCTTTTTCTCCTCGATTCTGCCAATAACGGCATCATCGGCGGTAACATAGACGCCGCAGACCGGATCCTGAAATGTCTCTGTGCCGGTAGCTGCCGGTATTTCCGGCTTTTCCCGGGCGGCCAGGAAGCCCTTGATGATCCTGAAGCCGATATAGCCGAGCAGAAGCAATAAGATGAAACGCATCAGCATACCTTAGATTCTCGTGACATTGCCGCCAGGCGGGAGGTCGGCCAGGAGGGCGCTGATGCTTTTGCCGTGAACGGGGTGAATGAATCCCGGGGCGATATCGGCAAGCGGCGCAAGTACGAATCTTCGCTCGTGAAGTCGTGGGTGCGGTAGCAGCAGGTCAGGCGGATTGCTAATGACCTTGCTGCCGTAAAACAGGATATCGAGATCAATGCTGCGTGGTCCCCACGTGAGAGCACGCTTTCTTTTAAAAATGGCGGTTTCGATCCGTAGCAGTTCCTTCAGCAGTTGCTGCGGCGACAGGGAGCTCGTCAGCCTCATCACGGCGTTCAGATAGTTGTTCTGGGAAATGCCGCCAACAGGTTCTGTGTCGTAAAATGGTGAGAGTGCCGTGATCCGCGTATCAGGCAGCCTGCCAACGGCGGCTACCGCTCTGAGGAGATTCTCCTCCCGATCTCCCATGTTGGAGCCGAGAGCTATAAATATCTCGCTATTCACGGCGGCATTAGAACATAGATCCATCTCAAATTCAACCTGTACCATAGTCAACAACTTCAAGGCGGGCGTATGGTAAGGGAAATGAAAAATCCGCAGGCATTTTCAAGATGATGCAGATTCTGTTGACGAAAGGCAACCTAAAGTTGTAATAACAATAGCTAATTAATAGGGGGCAATCTGCATGCGGCACAGTCTTACCTACAAGATAATTACCATGACCTGTCTGGTAATTCTTTCGACGATGACCCTCTACGCCTACCTGAACATACGGGAGGTCAAGAAGCTCCTGCTGCGTGACACAATCCACAGCGCGGAGAGACTCAGCGAAACCCTCATCAGGGCGACCAATCACCAGATGATGCTGAACGACCTGCCGGAAGTCTATCATGTCATGAGTAATGCCACCAGGCAGGAAGATGTCGTGAGTCTCAGGCTCATCAATGAAAAGGGCCGGATCGTATTTTCTTCCAATCCGAAGGAAATGGGTACTGACCTTGACAAGAAATCCGAAGTCTGCATCAGCTGCCATGCCGGCAGTACAGCGCTCCTGAAAGCTTCGGCCATGGACAGGAGCAGAGTCTTCACCGATGAAGCCGGTAAAAGAGTGCTGGGGCTTACCAAGGCAATCTATAACGAGGAGAGCTGTTCCACGGCCGCCTGTCATCAACACCCGGCCGACGTCAAGGTCCTCGGGGTGCTGGATGTGGTCGTATCCCTGGAGTTGATGCAGAATCAGCTCACCCAGTCCCGAACCTGGGTCATCTTCTTGACCATGGCCCTTCTTCTGGTGGTATCCCTGATCCTCTCCCTGTTTACCCAAAAGCTCGTCAACAAGCCGATCAATGCGCTGCTGGATCATACCCAGAGAGTTGCCGACGGGAAACTTGACACGACGATTGAGACAACCTCCTCCGACGAACTGGGGGAACTGGCCGTTTCCTTCAACCGGATGACAACCTCTCTTAAAAAAGCACATGATGAACTGGCAGAATGGAACAGGACACTCGAAGAGAGGGTTGTCCAGCGCACAGTGGAGAACCAGCAGATGCAGGCCCAGCTGGCACGCTCGGAAAAGCTCTCTTCACTGGGGCAGATGGCGGCCGGGATCGCCCACGAAATAAACAACCCGATGACCGGCATACTCCTCTACGCCAACCTGATTGCCGAAGACAAGCAGTTCTCTCCTGTGCTGCAGGACGACATCAAGGTCATCATCCGGGAGACAGAACGCTGCGCTGCTATCGTCAAGCAGCTGCTTGACTTTTCCAAGGAGACGAAGCCGGAAAGCCACTGGAGTTCTTTAAATGCAATCATCGAAGCTGCACTCTCACTGCTGGAGCACCAGTTGCTATTCCGGAATATTGCCATCGAGCGCAACCTGGACCGGAACATTCCGGATATTTTCGTGGACCCGTGGCAACTCGAGCAGGTCTTTATCAATATAATTCTGAATGCAAGCCAATCGATGACCGGGGCAGGAGTCATCAAGATAAAAACCGGCTTAACGGCCGATAAACGGTTCGTCCTTGCCGAAATTGCCGACAGCGGCTGCGGCATGCCAAAGGAAACCCTGAACAGGATTTTCGATCCGTTTTTCACAACAAAGGACGACGGCGGTACCGGCCTCGGGCTCTCGGTTTCCTACGGGATAATAAACAATCATGGCGGGGAAATAAATGCCACAAGCAAGGTCGGCTTCGGAACCACCATGACCATCAAGCTCCCTCTTGCAGCGGAAGCAGCCGGTAATTCCGCAAAGCCCGCAGTATCAGCTGCTGAAATTACTCCGGGATGAAATGTTCAGTTTTTTCATCAGCGTCTGGAAATTGGGCCTCTGCATACCGGTTTCCTCGGCAGCCCTGGTAATATTCCAGTTGTTCCGCTCAAGCGCCTGAATTACGAAGGCTTTTTCGAGCGGTTCAGTGGCCTTGTCCCTGAGTATCCTCTTGGTCTCCTTCAATTCATCAACAGTGTGGGGAATGTACTGACTGTCGTCAGCCGGTGCGTGCTCCTGCTCCAGCAGTTCAAGATCGGACCTGAGAATCAGATTCCCTTCCGCAAGGACAACCCCTCTCTGGATGATGTTTTCCAGTTCACGCACGTTTCCGGGAAACGGATGCTGCTCCAGTTCAGCCATGGCATCAGGGGCGAGGCCGCGGATATCCTTCCCCAGTTCCTCGGCAAACTTCTCAAGGAAGTGACTGACCAGAAGGCCCAGGTCGCCTTTTCTGCTTCTCAGGGGGGGGAGGTCTATCGGGATTATGTTCAGACGGAAGAGGAGGTCCTCACGGAAGCTCCCCTCCTGCACCATGGCCCTGAGAGGGCGGTTGGTAGCGGCAACCAGCCGTATGTCAACCGGGATCGGCGTAGTTGCCCCTATGGGGGTGACCTCTCGCTGCTGCAGCACGCGCAGCAGCTTGGCCTGTGTGGTAAGGCTCATACTGCTTATTTCGTCCAGGAAAAGAGTCCCTCCGTCGGCAACCTTGAAGAGCCCGGTCTTGGTCTGGACCGCGCCGGTAAATGACCCCTTTACATGTCCGAAAAGCTCGCTCTCGAGGAGACTTTCGACCAGTGAGGTGCAGTCTACCGCAACAAAGGGCTTGTCGCTACGCAGGCTGTTTGCATGGAGTGCCCTTGCCACCAGTTCCTTGCCGGTACCACTCTCCCCTGTCACCAGGACCGTACTGTCAGTCGGGGCAACCTGCTTGATCCGCCGGTACACCTTGCACATCTCCTGGCTTGTGCCGATAAACATGCCGAATCCGCCGCAGTCTGCAAGCTCGCGCTTCAGAGAAGCCTCTTCGCCACGACCCCTGCCCGTCTGCAATGCCGCCCTGATATTGTCAATAAGTTCCTGAGGCTTGAACGGCTTGGGAATGTAGTTGGCAGCACCGTACTTCATGGCCTCAACGGCAGTTGCCACGTTGGCGTAGCCGGTAATCATCACAACAGGTACATCGGGATAGACTGACTTCAGGGTCTGGATAACTTCCATGCCGCTCATACCGGGCATTTTCAGATCTGTTATGACAAGATCAAAATCTTCATCCAGCAGTCTTTCCAGGGCAAGCTGCCCGCTGGAGCAGGTCTCAACCAGGAACTCGCCAGAACTCTCGAGCACTCTTTTGACCCCTTCCCGTACCACCTGTTCATCATCTACTACCATAATGCGCTTCATGCAAAGGTCCCCCGGTACCCAGATTTGAGACAGAATCTCCGCAAATGTCAATAAAATTATTTTCAGCAAATATCACTAACGTTAGCAATAATCAACCTTTTGCTTGCCGGTGAAGTAGAGTTTTCCGGCTGCAGATAAAAATGTATTGCCGCTGAATATTTTTTTATACACCCCACAGTGGGGGTATTCAGCAATAATTACAAGGTTTTAAGCTTGGATGCCGGAGCGTAGACTGGTGGTGATGGCGCCAAAACGTATATTTGCGCCATACAATTAGCGCTGGCACATACAGCAGTCTTCCAGAAGCAAAGTAAAAAAACTTCACAATTACGGGCAGTTAAAATTTTTTATTTAAAACTTACTGTTGTGGCATGCTCCCTGCTAGATGGAGTGCGTAGCCCGCATCAAAAAAACATCTACGAAAGGAGACAGCCATGAAATCGATTCTCTCAAACAGCACTGGGATTCTTCTCTTGATTGCTGGATCCGCCTTTGCCGACACAGGAGCCGGCGCCGCTGAAAACGGCTGGCTCTGGATGCTTTTCCTTGGATTCGGTGCACTGATTGTCGCTTTCCAGTTAGTGCCGAGCATGATCCTGTTCGGCGCCATGCTGAGAGGGCTCTTCTCGCCGGCAGCAAAAGAGAGTTCTGCAACCACTGAAACCAATGGCACAAAGTAAGTCCTGAAAAGGGCCGAGTCAATTCCGGACCACGAAGAACAGGGAGGCTTGAGCAGATGCAAGGACTTCTCATTGCAGAACAGGACATGGATTCCCGCAAGCAGATTGCGGACCTGCTGATAGAGGCAGGATACAATGTCACCGTTACAAACTCGGCGGCTGGCGCTGTGGAGGGAATCCTGAAAAAGGCCGCGCAGGTTGTCATTCTGGGGAGCGAATTTGATGATATTACTGCCGGTGATCTGGTGCCCCTGCTGAAACAGTGCAACAGAAATCTTACCATCATTCTGGTTTCGGCGGACGATTCGCTTCCGGTCATCCGCAGGTTGAGAAAGCAGGGCATATTCTACCATGCACTCAAACCGGTAAATCCTGAGGACCGTGAGGAGCTTTGCCAGGCAGTCAAGTGTGCCTTTGCCAGTCTTGCCAAGGAGCAGGGCTGGTCAGAACGAAGCGGCATGAATCAGAAATAGCATGATTACTACACTGAAGGGGGTAATGCCATGAAAACGAACGGAAGATTCCTGATGACAGCTATCGCGCTGCTGGGGAGCAGCCAGGCGGCACACGCAGCGTCGACCCACACCACTTACTCAAGCGGCTGGCTGGTCCTTGCCTTTTTCGGGCTCTGCGCCCTGGTGGTTACCGTTCAGCTGATTCCGGCCATAATGCTGCTTGCCGGAATGCTGAAGGGACTTTTGAGCAGCAAGAAAAGCGTACGAGCAATGCAGCGGAGCAGATGACAATCAGGTGTCGCTTTAGTGACTGCCTGAAAATTTATAAGCAAAGGAGAAAGTGACCATGGAAGCGCTCGCAAATTTTTTCCGCTCGGTCGGAACGGTTCAGGAGGTGCACACACAGGTAGACTTCTACACCTATATCAAGAGTGTCGAGTATATGATCTGTGTCGCATTTTTTATCGGCTTCCCGATGCTGTACCGGCATCTGCACCGTGACGCAAACAACCATAAAGAGAAACAGGTGCCATAGCCATGCCGTTATTCACAAAAACAGGAGGAGAGAGCATGCATACGGTCACCATAACTATCTGCGGGATACTGCTAACCTTGCTGGCGGCCTTCATCCAGCCAGTCCAGGCAGAGACCCTTCCCGACAAGATAACTATTGAGAGTCTGAAAGACCTGTACGGCCCGGTAACTTTCGGCCATGCACAGCACATTGCACGGGAAAGGGACTGCGCTGTCTGCCACCATCATACCAATGGCGCCCCGGCATCCCAGGAGAAATGTCTCCGCTGTCACCGGGGGGGGCACGAGGTAAAAAGCATGGGGTGTAAAAGCTGTCATGAAAAGCAACCGTTTTCAGCAGAGCAGGTCAACGGGAAGTTCAAGAATAACCTGCAGTTCCATCAGGACAAGCCTGGCCTGAAAGCTTCTTATCATCTCAGCTGTATCGGCTGTCACAAGCAGAAAGGGGCAGGGCCGGTCGCCTGCGTCGATTGCCATGTTCTGACCAGCAGTGGAGAAGCCTTTTACCGAGCCGGGAAAAATGCCCCGGATCCGAACAAGGCCGGCAAAACCGGCCACCATTGACATCGAATCAAATCAGTTGCGGCCTGGTCCGGAGCTGAATTATCCAATTGACGAGGAGCTGTGATATGAGCGGAATCAGTCGGAGAAAATTCCTGTGCGCCACTGTCGTGGGGGGCGCCATGACAACTCTGGGCAGCGTGTGCGGCAAGGGAGGCAAGGCTTGGGCCAGTGGGTCATTTGAAGGGTACCCTGAAGGGATGGGAGTACTCGTCGACCTTACCCGCTGCATCGGTTGCCGTACCTGTGAAGCCGCATGCAACAAGGAGCAGAAGCTTCCCGAGCCGGACCAACCATTCAACGACCAATCGGTCTTCAACACCAAGCGTCGCACCGACGAAAGCCATTATACCGTAGTAAACAAGTATGATGCCGGGCAGGGGCCTGTCTACCGTAAAATCCAGTGCAATCACTGCAATGAGCCGGGCTGCCTCACCTCATGCTTCGTGAATGCGTACACCAAGACCAAGGAAGGGGCGGTTGTCTACAACTCCAAGGTATGCGTCGGCTGTCGGACCTGCATGGTTGCCTGCCCGTTCAATATTCCGGCCTTCAAGTATTCCAGCGCCACCGATCCGGTTATCAAGAAATGCATCTTCTGCCATGAAACCCGCCTCAAAAACGGCCTTCCCCCGGCTTGCGTCGAGGCCTGTCCACAAGCCGTTCTCACTTTCGGATACCGGAAGGACCTTGTCAAGCTGGGGCATGAGCGGATCAGAAACAATGCGGGACGCTATGTGGACCAGATTTATGGGGAAACCGAAGTCGGCGGTACCGGCTGGATGTACCTTTCCGGCGTCCCTTTCGAGCAGGTGGGGTTTGACACGACCCTTGGCAACGAGCCGATCATTTCCAACGTAAAGGATTTTCTCAGCACAGTACCCATGGTCCTGGCAATCTGGCCTGCACTGTTCAGCGGCATCCATCTCCTGGCAACCAAAGGGAAGGATCATGGCAGCGGGCACGGCGAAGATGATCATGTCAAGAATGAAAAGGAGGAGCCGCGGCCATGAAAAAGTTTATGAATATGGGTCTGCTGGTTGATTCACACAACAAGAGCGCGGATGGGAAAAAGTGGACCCTGCTGGAGAAGCTCTTTCTCGGTCTTACACCGCAGCAATATATCATGCAGGCCCTGCTGAATCCTTTCAACTGGCTTCTGGCGCTCATATTCGCCGTAGGCCTGCCGATACTTGCCGGAAGGTTCTACTTCGGGCTCAACTGGGTTACCCACAGTTCCAATGATTATCCCTGGGGCCTTTTCCTCGGTTTTGGCCTCTTCGCCATGGTGCCGCTCTCCTCTTCCGGGTTCCAGCTCGGCACTGCCTGCGAAGTATTCGGCAGACATGATCTCGAACCGATCGAACGGGTCGGCCTGTTGAACGGTCTGCTCGGTTACCTCTTTGCAGTCATCTACCTGCTGTGTGACCTGGGGCAGCCCTGGAGGCTTCCCTACCCGATGGCAGTGGCTTTCGGCCCGGCTTCAGTGCTTTTCCTGGTGGCCTGGCACGTTGCCACCTACCTATCCGTTCAGGTTGCCGAAGTATCGGCGAGTTTCTTCGAATGGATCGGCTGGCCACTGGGGAAACAGGGGGTCAGGAAGATGACGCTCGGCCTGACGGTCGCCGGCATTATCCTCTCCACCCTGCACCAGGGGGCACTCGGCGCGCTCTTTACCTATGCTCCGGGCAAGGTTCATCCTCTCTGGTACTCTGCCTCTTTCCAGTGGCTCCACTTTTTCGTTTCATCGCTGCCCGGAGGCCTCTGCATGGTAATTACCGTTACCACAATAGCCAGGAAGACCATGGAGTGGCGCTGCGACGAGCGTTTCAAGAGTACGCTTGACAAGCTGACCATAACCCTTGCAAAAGGTGCTACCATGGGGTTGGCCACCTACCTGACCATCAAGCTTATCGGCGTGGCGCATGACAATGAATGGAGTTACTTTGCTACGGGCTGGGGTGCCTGGTTTATTTTCGAGATGGGAGTGGGTGTTATTCTGCCGCTGATACTTTTTGTCTATGCAATACCGAGAAATGCCTTTGCCATAGCACGTCTGGCCGCATTTTTCACTGTTTTCGGCGTTGTTCTGAACCGCGTCAATACTGCCATGATCTGTTTCAACTGGAAGCTCCCCTACCGGGAGATCCCCCATTGGCGTGAAGTGGTAATTGCCGTGATGATTTACGCAATTTACATCGTTGTCTACCGCTTCATCCTCTACCGACTCCCGATACTCTACCAGTGGAAGGAAGAACCGGTTCTTGAAGCCGTCGCCGTTCCCAGCAGCAACGGCAGGGCTCCGGCATACAGGGAAGCGCTCTCTCCGGCAGCCTCCTACCGTGAAGCTGTCGAAGAGCCGGTGGCAATCAGTTCCTATGCGGCAACGGGGTTAGGTGCCGATGAAAGCGGCAGGGGGGGGTTATGAAAGGCCTGCTTTCTCTGCTCAGCCTGTTCCTGCTACTGACTTCGGCATCCCTGACGTCAGGCTATGAACTGAAAAATGTTACCTTCAAGACAAAGGATGTCGGCACTGTCGTCTTCAGCCACAAGGATCACCTCCAGCAGAAGACAATCAAAAACAACTGCAAGGCCTGCCATAAGGAGGGTACCAACAAGCTTGGCAGCCATACCATGGCTGACATGGAAAAGGGGCGCTCATGCGGCGCCTGCCATAACGGCAATAAAGCCTTTGCCCTTGCCAACTGCGAAAAATGCCACCTGACAAAGCAGGTCAGCCTGAAAAGCAAGGAGATCGGGCCGATAACCTTCAGCCACAAGTCCCACCTGTCAAGGCAGAGATGCGAAGGCTGCCATGCCGCGATATTCAAGGCTGGTCCCAACAGTCCGGTAGGAATGGCTGCCATGGAAAAGGGTAAGTCCTGCGGCGCCTGCCACGACAAGCAGAAAGCATTCGGACTGGAAAAGTGCTCAGCCTGTCACCCGACAAAAGATGTTACCTACAAGATTGCCGGCGCCGCTCCGGTCAAATTCAGCCACGATTTCCACCTGGGGATGTACAAATGCCAGGACTGCCACGGCGTGATGTTCGGCAAACCCGGCAAACGGAGCAAAGCAAAAATGGCGGATATGGAGAAAGGGAAGTCGTGCGGCGCCTGCCATGACGATAAGCAGGCATTCTCAGTCAAAGGCAGCTGCGCCAAGTGTCACAGGGTACTGTGACCTGGCTCGGGAGGTAAGCCGTGTTCCGAAATCTGGCCACTAGAGCTATTGTTCCGGTAAGCCTGGCAGTAACCGGCTTTGTGGTTGTCTGCTGTTTCCTCCTGTACGGGCTCATAAAAGATGATATCACCCGTGACACGGTCAACCACGAAACCAGCCTGGCGGATACGGTCATCAAGTCGACTCACTACAGCATGCTCAAGGCTGACCAGGAGGGGATGCACGCGATCATCAGCAACATCGGCTCCCAGGAAGGGGTCGAACATATCAGGATTTTCAATCGCAAGGGGGTGATATCCTACTCTAACGACCGGTCGGAACTGAACCATACCGTTGACAAGGAGAGTGCCGGCTGCAAGGGGTGCCACGCCGGCGCCAAACCCCTGGCCACACTCGGTAAAATGGACCAGGCCCGGCGCTTCGTCAACAAGCGGGGTGTGCCGGTAATAGCCATCACGGCCCCGATATACAATGAACCGGCATGTTCTTCGGCAGCCTGCCACGTTCATCCGGAAGGGCAGAAAGTTCTGGGAACGCTGGATATCGGCCTGTCTTCAATACCGCTCAATCAAACCCTT
>JAGFXN010000155.1 GCA_017861215.1 Deltaproteobacteria bacterium
AATAATAACATCACTAGGAACATATTCATGGCGACTGTTGCCAGGCACTGATGGGGTATAGTCCCTGTTCGATGCCATTTTAGTTAGCCTAACACGATTTTTGGGGTAAGGCAAGAATTATCACTGTGAGATAGTTTTTTGCCTCCATCGTGGAGCACAGGGGCAATCCGCAGCCTGCGGGCAAGGAGGAATCATGCAGGGAACTCAGGGAAGATATTGGGAGGCTTTACAGTTTGTTGCGGGGGCTGACCAAGGGGGGCAGTTTGCCGATGAGCTGCTGAACGCCTGTTTCGATCATGTGCAATCCTTCTGCGCCAGCGAAGGGACGATGACAACCCTTGACCAGCAAATTGCCACGCTGGAGCGGTTCAATGCCTACCTGCGGAGAGACAGGGAAGGCTTTGCCGAGGGGCTCTTCTTCGGAACTCCGGAAGAGGTAGCGGCCTGGGCCGAGGATCTTGCCGCGCAAATAGTGATGAACAGAGCCAATTGACCGGCGCCGCACATCTTTCCCGGCTCGGCACGGCACAGCACAACGTATCCATGTCATGCCAGGAACCCGTTATTGACAAGGTTTGTCGCGCAAATATATGCACTGCAATGAAAATGGAGGAATAGTGACGGGTGATTCTGTCGGAAAAGTTAACAACTCTCCGCCCGGTAGTCCCAACCATTCGTAACTATATGACTTTTATGCATTTACGTTGATGGCACGAAAATTGATAGTTGCCAGGCATTACATCAGGTCCAGGACAGTAATTTCATGTTCACCAAAATTGCCATTGCCATGATTGGCGCTGCCTTGATTGTCTATCTCCTTGGCAAGATCAGCAATGCTCTTTGCAACTCCAGAGAGAAGGCACCCCAGGAAGATTAATCAGCAGGATTGAGAGGAGAGAAAGGGCTTCCAGAGATGGAGGCTCTTTTCTGCGCTGGAGTTATTGATTGCATCGATATCCGGGAGGAACCGTTGCCAAAACCCATTGGGGACGTTTTCGCTGCGGCCATACCTGCGCCGCACCAGTTACTTTCCGCGAAGCATTCCCTCCGCCACACTCCTGCCAGTAATCAGCTTCCATCACTCTGTCTGGATGAGATGTCCCGTCCCACCCGGTACATCAGCAGCAGAAACGGCCAGGAGTGCCACACAAGGTCAAAAATATCGATCGGCTTTTGCAGAGTGCCGGCCAGCAGCATCCTGATCTTTTCGACGATATGCGGTTGAGGGAAAAAGGGTGCAAAGCCAAGCAGCAGCACCAGAGGGATGAGAAACTTGTATTCGAGCAAGTTTTTCACGATAGCTCCCGCCCGGCGACATGATGGGCGCAGAGTTGCATCACGTCCAAGGTATGGTTATTTCGCATCGTTCTCACCTCCTGGCGGTAGCAACGCCGGGGCTTTCTTGATTTACAGCCGCCGCAGGACGTTCAGCCGCCGCTCGGCGTCAAGAATGATGCCGCTGCCGGTTCTGTGTCGCTGGAGAAATGCTCTGACTTCATCCACTATAGGTTCTGGCCGGCTGCGGTAGTCCGCCAGCATGTTGCTGAAAAAATCCTCGTCATCGTCAAACCGGAACAGAGTTCGAAAGTGCAGCGTCTCTGCCACGCTCCAGCCGGTCAAGGCATGCATGGCCCGAATAGCTGCTTCCCTGGCGGGCCGCTCGTCTCCGCTGCCCGCTCCGAACCGCTCTTTTGCCTCGGTAAACGAACCCCCTTCACCAGGCTCGACAACAACGATGACCCCAGCGTTGCGGAGCAGGCGGGCCGCCAGGTGCAAGCTGCCGGACATCTCCGCAATGGGGATGTGGTGCAGGGAAAGGGTGTAGATGACCAGGTCAAATGAGCCGGCAGGGAACTCGGGCATGCCGCCTGGCGTATGCATGATCGTCACATTGTCCGCGGCAATGGTGGCCAGTGCCGTGGCCACTGCCGCAGCATCGGGGTCGGTGGCTGCGACATGCCTGGCATGCTTTGCCAGGTCCCGTGTGATCCTCCCTTTACCGCAACCTATTTCGAGTACGAACTTGCCGCCAAGGTCACAGCGGGACAGAAGCGTGGCGATATACTGATTTGTCACATCCTGAAGCAAAAGGGATTCTCCTCTGGCGGTTGCCACCAAATTGCTGCAAGCAGAGCAGACACAATGAGGGAGTTACGCCTTCCTGGCAGTGATCACGAATTCCGGCGGGTCCATGAGCACCTTTTTCACCGTGCAGAGTTCGGCTGTCTTGACAATGGCGTTCCGGTATTTCTCCGGGAAACCGGGAGGCAGGTCTATATCTATAGCAACTTTGGCCAGTCTCTCTTTCCCGTCCGCGGTGGTGCTGAACTCCAGCCGCTGGGTCAGCGCCAGCCCCTCAGTGGCAATCTGCCGCTCCTGACAGAAACTGAGCACATAAATGCCGGCGCAGGTGCCGATTGAGGCGAGGAAGTAGTCGAAAGGGGTCGGTGCCGAGCCCTCTCCTCCTCCTGCCAGCGGCTGGTCCGTGGTAATTGACCGGCCATTGAATTCGGCAGTGACTTTTTTCCCTCCAGGGAAGGTGATCTTCATCTCCATGCATTGTCTCCTCTTGCCTGCCAGGTAACCGCCATTGCCGGGGCTTTTGGCCCTGGCGTCGTTAGCCCTTCCCCCACAGCGGTGTCTCCATGAACTGTTGCCGGAGACGTTCCTCCGGATTCTGCTCGTAAAACTCCTCCTCGGCAAAAGAGAACCGGTATTCAGTAACGTAATCAAGCAGCAGCCGATAGGCAGCATTCACTTGCCGGATAGTCATCGGGTCAGCTGCGTTACCGCTATCCGGATGGTGGCGCTTCACCAGTTGCCGATAACGGGTCTTGATCTCCCGGTGCGTCGAGCGCTCGCTCAGGCCCAGAATCAGCAGCGCTGCCTGCAGATCGGCGTAGGTCATGGCTTGAGACCCCGCCCGACCGCAAGTGCTTCCTCATTGAGCAGACCGGCGGCAGCGCTGTCAACGGCAGGCACCTCATTGCCGAGAGCTGTCAGGCAGGCTGCCTCTCCCTCGGCAAGCGACCATATCCTGCCGCCAGAGATTCTGCCGGCGATAGATACCAGAAAATCATTCGGGCCCGTACCGTAGGCATAGTCCGCTTCGTTGTAACGTTCATCCCAATCCATGCGTTCTTTTCTCCTGAATTCAGATGTTCCTGCCGCAGACAAGCGTGAGGAATCATCTACAGCACTGCAAAAAACAGTGCAAGAAAGATTCAGCCGCAGCCACCGCTCCGCGATTTCACTGGCGGGCAAGAATCTGCCTGCCCAGCCAGCAACCAATATATTCATATTCTGATATACATTAGGCGCCTTTTTGGACCCTGTCAATATTTCTGACATGCAGCTGCTCTTCCTGTGGAAGGCTAGTGCAGACAGCCATGAATTCAAGGTTTATCCGGGCTGCCAGGGCTGAACTGCTCATGTTGAGCAGGAAGAGGGGATGGAAAGTAACCAAAGATATTCATTTTATATATCCGGGCAGAGGCTTTTTTGCGCTTTTGTGGCACTCGAATTGCATTCATAAAGTCATATATCCTAATATCTTATTCTTGTTATAGCTAGATATCTTGATGGAAATGTAGTTAAAATAGGCATTTACCTGTTCCGGAACGGGGCGATTTCAGGGGATTTGATGCCGGCAGAGACTACGTTAAATCACGGCAATACTTACTCAGGCAGCACACAGCAAACAAAAGGGGGATAACAATGAAACAAAGAGGGTTGAAATTGGCGGTAGCCGTACTGTTGACAGGGCTATCGCTGCCGCTGGCAGCAAATGCGGCGGATGAAGAGCTGCAAAAAAAGGTTGACCAGCTTTCCAAGGAGATCGAACTGCTGAAGGGCCAGGTGAAGAAGGTTGATGACAAGTCACTCGGCAAATGGCTGACCATCGGCGGCGACTACCGCTTCAGGCTGGACTCGCTCCGCGGCGAAGTGCCCGATTATTATCAATATATGGGACCGAGCGCTATGCCCGTAGCTACTAAAGGTTATAAACCTGAAAACGATATTCTCATGACGAACCGTTTTGGCCTGAACCTGAAAGCCAAAGCCACTCAAGATGTAACGGTCACGACACGCCTGCTCATGTACAAAACTACCGGCAGCCAGACAGATCAGGCAACCAATGCCGGCTTTTTCGCCGATCGCAACTCAATTATGGACGGAACCATCGGTCATGTGCCGAACGACAACACTTTGCTCGTCGATCAGGCCTTTGCCACGTGGAGCAACATTGCTGAGCAGCCGATATGGTTCTCCGTCGGCCGCCGGCCATCCACCGGCGGTGTGCCGACCAATATCCGCCAGAACAACGAAATGCCGGGCAATGGCGGCGTCCCCGGCCTCCTGGTCGATTACGCCTTCGACGGCATGACCCTGGGGTATGCTCCGGATATTGATGCGCTTCCCGGAGCCTATGGAAAAATCTGCTATGGCCGTGGTTTTGAAGCCGGCTACAATAACAATAACAACCTTAATGACACCGATATGGTTGGCGTCGCCATTATCCCTTATGAAACCGATCGTCTGCGTCTAGACCTTCAGTGGAACCGCGGCATGAATATTTTCGACAATCCGAATAATGTCGGGGCCAATCTCGGCGACATAGACTGGTACGGTCTGGGAGCTCTCACTAACTTCAAGAACGTCGGCCCGGGGAATCTCACTCTGTTTGTAAGCGGTGGCATGAGTATCACCCACCCTAACGACAATCATGCCCTGCTGAATGGCCCTGGTTCGCCTGATTCCGGCGCCGGCCTG
>JAGFXN010000014.1 GCA_017861215.1 Deltaproteobacteria bacterium
CGAATGAAAAACAAAGAATTTTGCAAGCATGAAAGTAATTCCCTCTGGGCTGCAGGCTGCTGCCCTAATCTGCAGCAGTTGCTTGTATTCTACGGATAAGTATTGTACCTTGCTGTGACAACTATCACATCACGCTGAAAATTGCTAATCATTCAACCATCAATCCTCCGCAACCCATCGACAATCTTAGTACGGCCAAGGAGACGTACTTAAAATGTTTACTCACAAGAACTAAACAGGCTGGTTGATAAAGTAGTAAGAACGTCCTCTATGCCTAAATCAAGTAACCATGAGGGGACGTAGTTGATTAATTTATTGTATTGCCGCTAATTGACTCAGCAACAACGTTCCGTCAGCACTCGTCTGCATTCCCGAAGGTGTGGGCATTGACACGCATCGGTATTTTCGCTTTACGGACGGGATGACAAAGAGCTGCCTGCAGTTGTGTTTCATGGAGATGGTACCTCCTTCGTTCTCCGGGTTCAGCCACCCGGTCAGTGACTGTTGTGCCAGTCACAACGGGTAGCTAAACTCCTTCGATGAGCCAGGATATTTCTTTGCAACAGCATCCTCCAGAAACACCCCGTCGTAGCCAGTCGCCAGACTATTTTCGTGCAGCTCCCCAATGGCTTTTGACTGAACCTTCAGATCTGCAGTAATCGTTTCCGGTATCGGCACGCTTCTGTCCTTCTTGCAACGGGGCGACCACTTGGCCACCCCGTTTTAGAGTGTAAACTTATCCGACAAGCACTAACTTTTTTTACGTCTCCAAAGAACAAACCCACCGAGCCCGGCACCAAGGAGAAGGAGAGTTGAGGGTTCGGGAACCGGGGCAGATTCAACGATATAGCCTTTTGTAGTGTAAAAGGCATCGATATTCTGATAGTCATTCCAGGCCCAAGTAAATCTTTCGTCCAAATAAAGATACCCCTCATTGCCGCCAGTATTATTGGGCTCACCACCTGCCCAATTTGTGTAAGTCCAAGCCTCTGCCGTCACCCACTGCCAACTACCAGCCGGCTCTGTAGAACCAGCAGGCTGGAACCCACCAAGCTTAAATCCGGCAGGTCCGTTGGCAGGATTAAGATAGGATGCAACTAAAGCCTGAATGAACCCTTGCTCTTCCACAGAGGTTATGGTTGCCAGATAACCTCCTGCGCCCACGGCGTTAAGTTGTGCTTGTGTCCATGAATCATTACTGAGGAAAACTTCGTAGAAGTGACCATTTGCCCCGGCCCCAATAGTCCATTGCACCGGAACGGCAAAAGACGTCCCCACCATGCCTGCCAAAAAAATACTTGCAAGCATAAAAACCTTGAGCAATTTCATTTTTTACCTCCATGTACTAGTTTAACTTCTGGTAAGTGCGAAAGAAGCAGGGGGTGAACAACTTCTGCATCCCCGACGCCTCGTCCTATGCGCTCCTCTATCAATGCTAGCATAATTAATGCCAGCTCATAACATGCTGAAATATAAGCCATATTTATTTAGATAGTATGTTGTATATAATTGTGTAAATTTATTCGACATACGAATCTATGGCAATAATCTCTTTTTTGGGATTGATGAGGATAGGAATCTGGTTCTTGCGAGTCACAACAAGGCCAACCGGAATCTACCGTCTGAGATGGGCTGAAGAAAGTGGACACCAAAAAGTGTGGTAAAGTTGCCATCACACAGGAGGTGCCTCAAAAACATAAAGACCTCATCGAAAGACAAGGCTTCTGTGTCAGTTGTGCACATTATGGTAATCCACAGTTGTCTGCTACCTATGCCTGTTCGCTGCAGAAACAAAGGAGGCGCCTGAAGTACATCAGGCGCCTCCTTTTGTTGTTGTCAATAATCGGCGTTATTTCTTCAGCAGTTCAGCTTCGGAAAGGCGTAGATAACAGGGCAGGAGTACGGCGGCGTCAACCGCTTTGCCGGCGGCAAACGCCTGAAGCGCCAGGGGGATGGCGGCGGATGCGGCCGGGTTGTTGCGTCCGGCGGCAACGAAGAAGGCGCTGCTGCCAAGGCGCTTAACGATCAGTTCCTGATAGCGGACGGCGCCATCGCCGAGGAAAACAGCCGGTTCGTGGATCATGTCGAGAAACTTTTCCGGCGGACTGACCATGTCGCTAATGAGCGTCCCGGTACCGCTGCCAAGACGGTACAGACCGCCGTACACTTCACCTCTGCGGGCATCGAACAGCGGACAGACCGGGATGCTGCTTTCGGCGGCGTTCATGGCCAGCAGCTGCAGCGATGACAGGCCGACAACCGGTTTGTTGACGGCATAGGCCAGTCCCTTGATAAAGGCCATACCGACCCTGAGCCCGGTAAAGGCGCCCGGCCCGATGGTGACGGCAAAACCGTCGAGATCGGCAGGGGTCAGGCCGCAGTCGGCAAAAAGGCGCTCTACGGCCGGTACCAGCCGCGCTGCCGTCTCTTTGCCCGCCCCTCCTGACGTCTCGCCCAGCAGCAGCCCGCCTTGAGAGATGGCAACGCTGAAGACGCTGGTGGAGGTGTCAAGGGTGAGCAGCTTCATGCGGTTGTCAGCCCTTGTTGACAACGTAGCGGATGATATCGTTATAGAAGGCGAGCACCATCAGCCCGATAAGCAGTGCCAGTCCGACCTGCTGGGCAATTTCCCGCGCCCTGACGGTGACCGGCTTTCTGAAGAGCAGCTCCCAGAAGTAGAAGAAGAGATGGCCGCCGTCAAGGATCGGCACCGGCAGCAGGTTGAGAACCCCCAGGTTTATCGACAGCAGCGCCATGAACGCCAGGAAGTTTACTCCGCCGGCGGCAGCCTGCTCGCCGGCCATCTTGGCGATCATGATCGGCCCGCCGACCGAATCCAGCGGTACGACCCTTTCGATCATCTTGACGATGGAGAGGAACGTCAGCCCGATCAGCTTCCAGGTCTGCTGACACCCCTTGATGACGGCCTGGAAAGGTGGATAGCGGTCGGTTACCATCTCCGAGGCGGAAACAACGCCGATCACCGGGTAGACGATCTTTTCACCGAAAAGATTCTGCCCCTCTCTGGTTTCCGGCTTGATGGTAAAGGTGCGCAGCGCTCCCTGCCGTTCAACGGTTATCTCCAGCGGCGCACCTTTGGAGTCGGCAATGATGGCGGCGAACTCCTCCCAGCGCGAAACCTGCCTGCCATTTACCGAACGTACCAGGTCTTTCACCTGCACGCCGGCAGCGGCAGCCGGTTTGCCGGCAACTACCTCGCCGATGCGGGTTGTGGCGGCCGGGACGCCTATCATGTAGACAACGATGAAGAGCAGTGCCGCAAAGAGCAGGTTGAAGATCGGCCCGGCAGCGACGATGGCAATCCTCTGCAGCGGGGGCTTCCCCATGAAGGAACGGCTCAGGTCGAAATCCGACAGCTCGGTATCGGGATTTTCGCCGACCATCTTCACATAGCCGCCAAGAGGAAAGGCAGACAGCAGATACTCTGTCTCACCGTATTTTTTGCCGATGATCTTCGGTCCGAAGCCGAGAGAAAACTTTTCAACGCCTACTCCGAAAAGTTTGGCGAAAAGAAAATGCCCGAGTTCATGCACAAAGATAAGCAGCCCGAGTACCACTACTGCGGCGATGATATATGTCATACTGGTAACAACTCCCTCGTTTTTACCCGGCTCCAGAGGTCAGTTTCAAGGATATCGGCAATCGAATTGAGCCTGCATGGCTGGTGTGCATCCATGACCCGTTCGATCAGTTCCGGAATAGCGGTAAAGCCGATCCTTCCTTGCAAAAAAGCCTCTACTGCCAGTTCATTTGCGGCATTCATTACTGCCGGCATGCTCTCGCCATCGGCCAGTGCCCGGTAGGCAAGCCGCAGGGCGGGGAAGCGCTCCGTGTCCGGCTTGAAAAAAGTCAGCCCGGCAAAGGCGGTGAGATCCAGAGGCTTTACTCCGGTGGTGATACGCTCCGGATATGAGAGCGCATAGGCAATCGGCGCTCTCATGTCAGGGGTGCCAAGCTGGGCAATGACACTGCCGTCAACATATTCGACCATGGAGTGAACAATGCTCTGCGGGTGAATGTTGACCGTGATTTTCTCCGGCGGCAAAGCGAACAGCCAGCGTGCCTCGATAACTTCCAGCCCCTTGTTCATCATGGTTGCCGAGTCGATGGTGATCTTGCGCCCCATGCTCCAGTTCGGGTGATTGAGCGCATCCTCAATGGTGACAGCGGCAAGGGCCGGCAGCGGCAGGTTGAGGAACGGACCGCCAGAGGCGGTAAGGATGATTCTGGCGATATCGGCACAGCGGTGTCCGGCCATTGACTGGAACACGGCACTGTGCTCGCTGTCCACCGGATACAGCCTGACGCCGTGCCGCTGGATCAGTTCCATGAAAAGGTGCCCTGCAGTTACCAGGGTCTCCTTGTTGGCAAGAGCGATATCCTTGCCCGCCTTGATGGCCGCGGCAGTCGGTACCAGTCCGGCAGCACCCACAATTGCCGCCACCACCATCTCTGCCTCGGTCATGGTGGCGGCAGCGATCAGCCCCTCTACCCCGAACATGATGGCAGGCTTTACTCCGGCAGGCAGCATCGCCGCCAGTTCCGCTGCCAGCTTCTCGTCGTGAACTACTGCCAGGCGGGGTGAGAAGCGCTCGATCTGCCGGGCGAAAAGCTCGAGGTTTGCCCCGGCGGTCAACGCCTCGATCCTGAAGCGGTCAGGATGCGCGGCAACAATTTCCAGCGTGCTGGTACCGATTGAGCCGGTAGCGCCCAGGATGGTGAGATGTTTCATGGCTGATGTGCTCTCAGTTGAAAAACCTGCCGGCGACGAAGACCGCATAGTAGTAGGCAACCGGGGCGGCAAACAGAATACTGTCGAGCCGGTCGAGAATGCCGCCATGACCGGGGAAAATGGCGCCGGAGTCCTTGACGCCGCAGCTTCTTTTCAGCAGCGACTCAAACAGGTCGCCTATCTGGCTGATTGTGCCGATGAGGAGTGCGGCCAGCAGGGCATCAGGCAGGCTGATCTCGGTAAAAAACAGCATCTTTGCGGCAAACACAGCGACTATGCTGCCGGCAATGCCGGCAAGAGACCCTTCAATGCTTTTGTTCGGGCTGACTGCAGGGTACAGCTTCCGTTTGCCGAAGCGGCAGCCGATGAAATAAGCGGCACTGTCGCCGCTCATGACAATGAACATGATGAGCAGTATCCATTGCCAGCCGAGCGGATGATTTCTGAGCAGCACCAGGTAGCCGAGCAGGAACGGGATATAGAGCAGTCCGAAGAAAAGCAGCGCCGCTTCTGTGGCAGCAGCTTTGATCTCTGTGAAGCTGAACAGCGTATAGATGGCGATAGTCAGCAGCAGCACTGTCAGAGCAAAAAGTGTCAGGGCGGGAGAGCTTAGATAGAAGAGCAGTGGCAACACAGCACCGGCAGCCGGCAGGATGACGCCGCTGACGATTCTTCCCGGGACGGTCATCCGGTAGAATTCCTGCAGACCGATGAAGCTGACAAGAGCAATGAACGCGGCAAAGAGAAGATAACTCCCCTTGACGACGAGGAGAATTGTCAGGGGCAGGGCAATGCCCGCGGTGATGAGGCGTTGTTTAATGGTTTCCCCCGCTTATCCGGAAATCACGGATCGTAGCTGGTCGCTGGTAAGGCCGAATCTTCGTTCGCGTAACCGGTAGTCGTTCAGAGCCTTGTGCAGCTCCTCCCGGCCGAAATCAGGCCAGTTGACTTCGGTAAAGTAGAGTTCGGCATAGGCAAGCTGCCAGAGCATAAAGTTACTGATTCTCATCTCGCCGCTCGTTCTGATGAGGAGATCCGGATCAGGCAGCGCTGCGGTATAGAGATAGTCGGAGAATGAGTTTTCCGTCAGTTCCGCGGGCAAAAGCCTGCCGTTGACAATATCCGCGGCAACAGCTTTCGCCGCCTGCAGAATCTCCTGCCGTGAACCGTAGGAGAGCGCCAGGGTTAGTGTCATGCCGCTGTTGCCGGCAGTTACCGCCATGGCATCATCCAGGGCAATGCGGACGTCTTCGGGCAGATCGTCACGATTGCCGATTACCCTGAAGCGGGTATTATTGCGCATCATGCGCGGCACTTCCAGCCTGATGTATTTTTTCAGCAGGGACATCAAGGATCTGACTTCCGTCTTGGGGCGGGACCAGTTCTCTGCTGAAAAGGCAAAGAGAGTCAGAAAGCGGATGCCGACTTTCGTGCACTCCTCGACAATCAGGCGGACAGTCTGCACCCCCTTGCGGTGACCCATAATCCTGGGTAACATCCGGGCTTGGGCCCATCTGCCGTTGCCGTCCATGATTATCGCCAGATGATTGGGGAGTTTTCCGTTCAGTACCGCATCAGCCATCAAAGTGCTTCTCCACACGTATTCCTGAAACAAAAATCCCCCGCATTTACGGGGGACTACATTAAAACATAACTGACTTGGCGGAGGCAAGTAAAAACCCCGGCAGGAGCTTATACCTCCATGACCTCTTTCTCCTTGTGGGCCAATACTTCATCCACCTTGGCAACATGCTTGTCAGTCACGTCCTGCACCTCTTTTTCGCTTTTTTTCAGCTCATCCTCGGTGATTTTCTTGTCCTTTTCAAGCTTCTTCAGCTTGTCAATGGCATCACGGCGAATGTTGCGCAGGGCTATCCTGTCATCCTCGGCCTTCTTCTTCAAATCCTTGACAATGTCCTTGCGGCGCTCTTCGGTGAGAGCGGGGAGAACAAGGCGGATCAGTCTGCCGTCGTTTGAAGGGGTCAAGCCGATATTCGCGTTCAGGATCGCTTTTTCTATCGGGGCAATCATTTTCGGTTCCCAGGGGGAGATGGTGATGGTTCTGGCCTCCGGAACCGCCAGGGTTGCGACGGAACTGAGCGGCGACGCGTTGCCGTAATAATCGATCTTGATATCATCCAGCAGTGCCGTGGTGGCGCGTCCGGTACGGATCTTTGCATATTCACGGCGAAGGGTGTCAATAGTCTTGACCATATGATCTGTCATATCTTTGATAATGTCTTTTGTCATGGTTACTCCCCCTTTACGATTGTGCCGATATGCTCACCAAGCACCACCCGCTTGATATTGCCGGGAACACTGACATCAAAGATAATAATCGGCAGGTTGTTGTCCATGCAGAGTGAGGTTGCGGTCGCATCCATGACGGCCAGGCCCTTTTTCAGCACATCAATATAGCTCAAACTCGTGAACCGTATCGCCTCAGGCACTTTTTTCGGGTCGGCTGAGTAGACGCCGTCAACCTTTGTCCCTTTGAGGATGACTTCAGCGCCAATCTCCATTGCCCGCAGGCTTGCTGCCGTGTCGGTGGTGAAATACGGATTGCCGGTTCCCGCCCCGAAAATGACAACGCGCCCTTTCTCCAGGTGGCGGATAGCCTTCCGCCGGATATACGGTTCAGCAACTTCCTGCATGGCGATTGCCGACTGCACGCGGGTATACACGCCGATCTGCTCCAGCGCATCCTGCATGGCAAGGGCGTTTATCATGGTGGCCAGCATCCCCATATAGTCAGCGCTTGCCCGATCCATACCCTTGGATGAGGCGGCAAGGCCTCGGAAGATATTGCCGCCACCGATGACGAGGGCAAGTTCGACGTCACAGGCAACGACATCTTTGATCTCCAGAGCGATGGCGGTGATTGTTTTCGGATCGATGCCGTAGCCCTGCTCGCCGCCGAGAACTTCGCCGGAAAGCTTTAACAGCACCCGCTTGTATTTAGTCTCCCCCATATACCCTCCTGAGGATGAAAAAAAGGCCGACCCTTCAGGGTCGGCCTGTATCATTCAGTTACCAACGGCTGCTGCAACTTCGGCGGCAAAGTCAGACTCTTTCTTTTCGAGCCCTTCGCCCAGAACGAATCTGGCGAAGCGCTGCACCGTGACATCTGGTCCGGCAGTCTTGAGAACCTGCTGGATGGTTTTGTCCGGATCCTTGACGAAGCTTTGCTCAAGGAGGCAGACTTCACCATAGAACTTGCCGATCTGCCCCTCGATGATCTTCTCGATGATGTTCTCCGGTTTGCCGGTCTGTCTGGCCTTGTCGCGGTAGATATCCTTCTCGCGCTCGAGAACATCGGCCGAAACCTCTTCACGGCGGGTGAATTGCGGCGCGGCAGCGGCGATGTGCATGGCGACGTCTCTGGCGATAGAGGCGAGATCGCCGTTGCCTGACAGTTCTACCAGGACACCGATCTTGCCTCCGGCATGAATGTAGGAACCGATATAGCCGTCAGCGGCAAAGCGCGCAAAACGGCGGATCTGCAGGTTTTCACCGATTACCGCAATCGCCTCGTTGAGGGTGGCCTGCACGGTTTTGCCCGGCTCCTTGACGGCGGCCTGGGCAAAGAGGGCGTCATTGTCTGCCGGAGCGGCCACCAGCACCTGATTGGCAACGTCGGCAACAAATGCCTGGAACTTTTCAGTTTTGGCGACGAAATCCGTCTCGCTGTTTACCTCTACCAGTGCACCGCTTTTGCCGTCGGCAGCGATCAGGGCGGCAACAATACCCTCGGTTGCGGCTCTGCCGGCTTTTTTGGCGGCAGCGGCAAGACCCTTCTTGCGCAGGGCATCGACTGCCTTCTCTATATCACCACCGGTCTCTTCAAGTGCCTTCTTGCAATCAAGCATGCCGGCGCCGGTACTTTTACGAAGTTCATTAACCTGTGCTGCTGTTATACTCACTGTATCCTCCCCTGACAGTGCGGCACGAGCCGCAAGCCGGTAAATTTTCTTATTCGGCAGACGCGTCTTCTACCGTATCCTCTGCGCTGCCATCATCTTCAACAGCATCACCTTCATTGTAGTTCTGCAGCTGCTGGTCTCTCATCTCGCGACCTTCGATGATTGCGTCGGCAATCTTGCTGCTCAGCAGTCGTATGGCCCTGATGGCATCGTCATTGCCGGGGATTATATAGTCAATCATGTCCGGATTGCAGTTCGTGTCAACAATGGCGACTACCGGTATGCCGAGCTTTTTTGCTTCGCAGACGGCAATCTCTTCATTCTGCGGGTCGACAACAAAAATGACCCCCGGAACCTTGTGCATGCCCTTGATGCCGCCCAGGGTCTTTTCAAGCTTGGTGCGCTCTTTATCGAACTGGAGACGCTCCTTTTTGGTGTATGCCTCGATAGTGCCGTCAGCAAACATGCTGTCAAACTTTTTCAGCCGTTCTATGCTCTGTTTTACTGTGGAAAAATTGGTCAGCATGCCGCCAAGCCAGCGCTGGTTTACGTAGTACATGCCGCAACGGCTTGCCTCTTCGGCAACGGCGTCCTGTCCCTGCTTCTTGGTGCCGACAAACAGAAATGTTTCGCCGGCTCTGGCCGCCTCGGTGACAAAATTGTAGGCGTTTTTGAACAGGCGGACGGTTTTCTGCAGGTCGATGATATAGATGCCGTTTCTTGCACCGAAGATGTATGGCTTCATCTTCGGATTCCAACGTTTTGTCTGGTGGCCGAAATGTACCCCGGCTTCCAGAAGCTCCTTCATGGTGATACTGGACATTTTTCTCTCTCCTTGGGTTTGGTTTTTCCCTCCGCGTACCCATACCCACGGGATCCCCTGAAGGACACCCCCGTGACCGGCGGTACGCGTGTGAAATGTTTTGCAGCAAAACTATATAACACAAACGACATGTTACAGACAAGTGAAAACTAAAGCAGCGGAGCCGTTTACAACCTTTTATCATTGCTGTATGATGCCGCCATGCCTTTCATTCTTTACCGTTATCTCGCCAAAGAGATTCTATCGCCATTTCTGCTCGGGCTGTTTGTCTTTACCGGTGTGCTGCTGATGGGGCGGATGCTGAAGCTTGCCGACATGGTCGTCAGTAAAGGGGTCCCTCTCTCGGAAGTAGCACTGCTTCTTGTCTACCTCATGCCGAATTTTGCGGTTATTACCATGCCGATGGCGCTGCTGATGGCCGTTCTGCTGGCTTTCAGCAGGCTCTCGGCAGACAGCGAGATAATAGCCATAAAGGCCAGCGGCATAAGCCTCTACCGGCTACTGCCCCCGGTTATGGTGCTTGCTCTCCTTGCCTATCTGCTGACAGCATTCAATGCCGTCTATCTGCTGCCGAAGAGCAATGTCGCTTTCAAGGAGCTGCTCTATCATGTCATTCAGGGGAGGGTAAATCTGAGTCTCAAGGAACAGGTGTTCAATACCTCTCTTCCCGGACTGCTCATCTATATTGAAAAAAATGATGAAAAGAGCGGCATGCTTGCCGGTGTCATGATTCAGGATGAACGTAATCCGCGGGATATATCAACGATATTCGCCAAAACCGGCTTGTTCGAGATGGAAGAAAAGGAGCAGAAGATGCGGCTGCATCTCTTCGACGGCAGTATCCATCAGTCACGTCCGCAAGGAATCTACCGCCAGGTTGCTTTCCAGGAGTATGCTCTGTCGGTTGATCTTGCCAAGACCATGAGTTCATTTGAAAAGAATGAAACGGAGATGTCTCTTGCCGAGATACGGCAGAATCTGCAGAAAGGCGGTTTCAACAGGAAACTGACTCTGGATATGGGCATTGAGCAGCATCGCCGGTTTGCCGTGCCGTTTGCCTGCTTCATCTTTGCACTGGTTGCAATGCCGCTTGGTATTCATAACCGCCGCTCCGGCAAGTCTGCCGGCTTCTCTCTCAGTATTGCCGTGCTGCTTGTCTACTACATCATGCAGTCATTCGGCAAGGCGCTGGCCGGAAAGGACCTCCTGCCGCTGGCGGTGGCAGTATGGCTGCCGAACTTTATCTTTCTGTCCGCCGGCAGCTACCTCTTTGTCAAGGCCGCCAGAGAAGAGAGCATCTGGCTGTTTGACCGGGGCAATGCACTGCTTGCCTATGTGCTGATGAAAAGGCGCACCGGTCGATGAAAATTCTCACCCGCTATCTTGTCCGTACCTACCTGGGAATGATTGCCACCTGCCTGGGAGCATTAGTCGCCATCTATCTCGTGGTCGATTTTCTGGAAAGGTTCACCAAGTTCAGCCGTGCCGGTGCCCCTTTGACGGCATTGTTCCCCTATTTTCTCTGCAAGCTGCCGGAGATCATCTCCCAGACCGCGCCGATGGCGGTGCTGATGGGGACTATTCTGGCTATCGGCACGCTGGCAAAGAACAGTGAAATAACCGCCATGCGGAGCAGCGGCATAAGCCTGGTGCAGATCGGCAGACCGCTGCTGGCTACTGCCGCTCTTCTCAGCATTATCCTGCTGCTCACGGAGGAGTTTGTCACTCCGGCCGCCAATGAAAAGTTGCGGTACATTGAACAGGTAGTGGTGCAGAAAAAGGGGAAAGCGGCTTTTTTCCGACGAAATAACATCTGGCATCGGGATGACAACCTGATCCTGCAGGCAAAACTTTTCAACCCGGAGACCTCAACCCTTTCCGGCATCACGGTCTGGGAATTTGATCATGAACTGCAGCCGGTAGCGCGGCTTGACGCGGCAGCAGCAATACCTGCCGGCGGCGGCTGGCAGCTGCAGGACGTGACCAGCAGAGCTTTCACGCCGTTAGGAGGCGTGGCAGCGGCAAGTAAAAAAACGGAATTTGTCAAACTTGATCTTGTGGTTGCCGATCTGAAGGTTGCTGCCAAATCAGCCGAGGATATGGGGTTCAGAGCGCTGTTACGCTACTGCCAGACATTAAGTGATAGCGGCTATGACGCAACACGGTACCTGACCCTGCTTCATGCGAAAATATCTCTGCCGTTTGCCGCCCTGATCATGGCTTTCCTCGGCATACCCTTCTCGCTGAAGGACAACCGCTCCGGAGGTGTAGGGATAAGCATCGGCATCAGCATCATCATCGGCTTTTCCTACTTCATTATCAATGCGCTGCTGCTGTCGCTGGGGCAGGCCGGCGCACTGCCGCCGCCGGTTGCCGCCTGGGCGGCAAATCTGCTGTTTGCCGGAGCCGGATTATGGTTTACACTTACGGTAGACTCTTGAATATGTCACGGAGCAACTTCTATGCGTCATATCGTCATCGCCTTCATCATGGCCCTTTCACTTGTTACGGTTGCTGCTGCTGAAGACCAGTCCCTGCAACCGCCGCCGATTCTGAGCATCATACCGGGGCAGGGTTCTCCCGGTGTGCGGGTGGTTATTTCCGGGACAGGCTTCACTGCGGAGACAACCCTGTATCTCGGCATCGAGGAAGTCCCGGTAAGGCTCCTGTCGCCGCGGCAGCTGAGTTTTGAAATCCCGCAGATTGCTTCGGGTAATTATGCGCTCTATCTTCGCCAGAGGGGGGGCGAAACCGGCAAGGCCTATTCGTTTGCGGTTGTGCCGGTAAAACCGGTCGTGACGGCTGTTTCTCCGGACAGCGTCGCCTACTGCGCCGCAGGTGATGACAGGCGGGTAACCGTCAGAGGGAAAAACTTTCTTGAAGGGGCGCAGATTGTTTTTGACGGTGCCCTGCTCAGGAGCAGCCGCATTGCGGACGAAGAGATGAATTTTGCCGTGCCGCCCGTTCCCGGGGGGCTTCATCAAGTGCAGGTCAAAAACCCGGAGGAGACTCTGTCCGGGGCGATCGCCCTGCTGGTAAACAACCGTCCGGAAATCCGGAGTATCAGCCAGGGTGCTGATTATGTAAATTATTACGAACTGAATATCGAGGGGATTAATTTCCAGCAGGGGTCGCAGCTAATCGTGAACGGCAAAAAGGTTGAGCGTGGTCAGCCGCTTCCCGGAGAGCGTGACCGTCTGGTCTATATCGGCTGCAACAAATTGATCTATCAGCGCTATCCATACGACTTTTCAGCAAAAAGCCTTGACATTATGGTAGTGAATCCCGGGGGAGAAGAGAGCGGCAGTTTCACGGTGACGGCGCCGTAGGTCCTGCGGCGCGTTGCCGGTCATCCTGGGTACAGCCCGGTTAACACCCCGTCGCTGTGCTTCTTTCGACAGATTCGTCCAATTCTTACCTGTAGGGCACTATTG
>JAGFXN010000156.1 GCA_017861215.1 Deltaproteobacteria bacterium
TGCCGTGAGCTGATAAATTTCAGCGGGAAGTAGAACTCCATCTCCGTAAGCCAGCTGTGCGGAGCCAGATCGGCGAGGCAAAAACTGCTGTCGGCCTGGCCGAGCGGCACGGCGAGTGTCTGCTGCACCATGGCAGACAAGGGTTCGTGCCACATGCCGCCAAAGCTGGACCTGCCAAGAGCATCGTTCACCAGAGTGCTGACCGACGTTGCGGTCGCCGCGGCAAAATCGATTTTCTCGAAGATTTCATGGAGAAAAGTACCGGCCTTGGCGCCGCGCGGAAAAGAGAAGATTGAACCCTCCTGAGGGGTGGTACCAGCCGCGCGATCTTCGCTGCTGCGCCGTTCATCATGGTCGGGAAGTTCCGCCGTTTCCAGATGAACGCCGGCAAAGGAGGAAAAGCTCGACACCTGCCAGCCGGTCTCGATTTTGCGGTCAAAGGTGCTGCAGTGCAGAGCCGGCATCTCCGCCGCCGCCGGCGGAGCAGCACAGCCGCCAGCTTCCGGATTCACCGTCACCGCGAGCACCCCCCTCCCCTCATCTGCCATCGCCTGCAGAGGCTGCAGCAGAGCAGCGTCGCTGATCTCCTTCATCTCCCGGGCAAGATACTCCAGGATATCAGCAGGCTCGTCCGCCTGCGGTCCATGGAGCAGATAGGCAAGAGCCGCACTCTCGGTGGAGCGGAACCTGCCCCAGACCAGATAGCAGCGGTATTTTGCCCGTGTCAACGCCACGTACAGCAGGCGGATATTTTCCGCCAGCGACTCTTGCCGTGCCATCTGCCGGTGCCGGGCAATATGTTCCGAACCGAAGTCAGCCACCATCCTGCCCTCTTCATGGCAGACCACGGTTTCGTCATCGGCAAAGACGCCCCCCCAGGAAAAGGGGCAGAACACAATGGGGAATTCCAGCCCTTTGCTGACGTGAATGGTAAGAATCCGCACCGCCCTCTCGTCGGATTCAAGCCGTATCTGGTGCTCTTCACCTTCGGGCGGGCTGCTTACCTGATTGCAGAACCAGGCATACAGGGGGTCTATGCCAAGGCGGGCACTGCTCTCTTCGCTGTGCAGCAGTTCGCTGCAGTGGAGAACATTGGTCAGGCGCCGCTCCCCACCCGGCATTGCCAGCAGGCGCCCCCTGATACCTTCCCGGGCAAGAAACCTGCAGAACATCGCCATGAAACCGCGCGTCCGCCAGAGGTCATGGTAATCGCGAAATCTGGCCAGCCGCTGCTCCCACTCCGCTGCGCCCTCATCCTCCAGCAAGCGGACAATGTCGTCACCGCTCACCCCGAGCAGCGTTGTCGCCAAGGCGGCGCGCACCTTCCCCTCATGGGAGGGCTCGGCCAGCGCTGCCAGCAGGCTGCAGAGCTCGACTGCCTCTTCCGTAGCAAAGATACTGGCATTGCTCCTCACAACCGCCGGAATGCCGCGGCTCGCCAGCTCCCCGTGCATCAGTCCGGCCTCACCATGACTGCGGACAATGACGGCGATATCACCCGGCTCGACCGGTCTGGCAGCAATGGTTGCCGTGCCGTGTGCTGCGTCGGCCAGCAACCCGGCAATTTCCGCACCAACAGCGGCGACGATCCGCGGTCTGGCCCGGTTCAGCTCCAGCGGCTTGCTGCTGTCTGCGTCACGAGCCATGAACCACAACTGCAGGGGCGCCGCATCGCGCCCGCCAGCCAGCAGCGGCTGCTCGGGACGGGCCGCTGCTACCATGGGATAATCCAGGTTGGCAAACAGCAGCGGCCGCTGCTTCTGCCGGCTGAAGAGGAGATTGACGGCTTCCACCAGCGGCGGCGTCGAACGCCAATTCCTGTCCATGGTGAAGTGCCGCTCCGGCGGGATATCCTCCTTTGCCGCCAGATAGGCAAAGATATCGGCGCCGCGGAAGCTGTAGATCGCCTGCTTGGGATCACCGATCAGAAAGAGCGGCACCTGGTCGTCAGCGAAGATCGACCGGAAAATCCGGTACTGAACCTGATCGGTATCCTGAAACTCGTCGATGAGGGCAGCTTTAAATGTGCCGCGTATCCGCCCGGCGAGCAGCGCGCCGCTGTCTCCCTGCAGCGCCGTGAGCAGATCGGTCAACAGATCATCATAGAAACGGAGATTGTGCTGCGCTTTTTTGCGGGGGAGTCCGGCACTGACAAAGGTGAACAGGCTCCAGAGAAAAACAAGCCTCCGCCGGTTGATACAGTCGGCAAGGGTTTGGCAACAGTCAAAGAACGGATCTGTTGGCGGCTCCTTCTTCTTCTGCCGCTGCTCGGCAACGAACCGTGCCGTGAATCTCTCGAAAAAGGCAAATATCTGATAAGGACAGCCTGTGGCGAGGTAAGAGTCCATCTCTTCAAGCATTACTTCAAGTATGTCATGCCGATAGGTTTTGTCCGATCTGCGCAGCCCTTCGTGTTCGGCCAGCAGGCTGCTGATTTCTCCGTGCCGCTCCTGCCACATCCGGGCGGCAGCGGCGTATGCCTCCCGGCAGGCCGCTTCATTCTGCTCGATTTCAGCTGCCGTGAAACGAGGCATGATTTCCAGCGCAGGGTTGCCGA
Organism: Deltaproteobacteria bacterium; assembly: GCA_017861215.1. Taxonomy (GTDB): domain Bacteria; phylum Desulfobacterota; class Desulfuromonadia; order Geobacterales; family DSM-12255; genus VEOV01. The sequence continues at coordinate 2,558 of JAGFXN010000156.1, forward strand.
GTTTCCCCTTGAGAAATTTGGTCAGGCTCTCCGGAGTCCAGTTGTTGGCATCGGCCAGAGGGAGAAGATCCGCCTCCTTGCCGAAAAAATTGCACCGCCAGAAATCATCTACCAGCCCTTGTAGCAGCGGTGTCTGCAAAGGCGTCAGTTCGGTATCGTACAGGGAGCCGCTTTCAAAGGCATTCTCCTGCAGAGCGCGGTTGCAAAAGCCGTGAATGGTGGAGATGGCAGCACAATCGAATGTCTGCAGGGCCGCTTCGAGACGTTCCAACGCCTGTGCCGCTGTCGCACCGGTACCGGCAGCAGCGGCCGACAGCATGCCGAGGAACAGTTCATCTGTTGTCGTCGAGCCGGCAAAGGCGTCCCGGGCATCGCGGATGCGCTGCCTGATCCGGTCGCGCAGCTCCTTGGTGGCAGCCTCGGTAAAGGTAACGACCAGGATGTTTTCCGGCAGCAGCCCCTGCTCAACCAGCAGGCGGACATAGAGCGAAGTGATTGCATAGGTTTTGCCGGTGCCGGCGCTCGCCTCGATCAGGTTCCGGCCGGCAAGTTCTATGGTACGCGCGGCAAACGTTCGCATCACTCTGCCCTCTTGAGGCACTGGTAGTCGCCGTAGACAGCCGCGGCGATCCGGGTGAACTCTTCGTCAAGCGGGCTCTTCTCTCCGAAACAGAGCCGGTAGGAGCGGTCATCACTCTCCGGGAAGCGCTCGGCATTCCAGACCCTGGCTGCGTCGGCAAGACTGCCTGCCTTGACAAAGGCCAGGGAAGAGCGGGGAAAGAATTTCAGCGGCCGCTGCAGCCCCTCCCAGTAAAGGTCAAGCAGCTGTTGCAGAGAGTCCCCGGCAGCAGCATACGGGGGCAGTGCAACCGTAGCGTCAGCCATGATGAGACGGCTGTCACGCGGATACCCTTCCTTGCCAAGCAGGTTGAGCAGCAGATGCTCGATCCAGAACTTGAGCTGGTCCTTGGCTCCCAGCCTGGCGCAGCGGTAGCGGAGCAGCCGCTCGGGAAGGATATTGTCAAGGCGGCCGCTCAGCCTGAAGTCTCCCAGCTGCAGCTCAAAATCAAGGGGCGGCAGCCTTGCCGCAGCACCCCCGGATTCTTTGACCACGGCAGCCAGTCCGACGGCCTGGGCGGCAAGCCGCTTGAAGAGCAGCTCGCCATGATGCGCCGGCGGCAGAATGCCGCGCGCCTTTGCCGTTGTCAGCAGCTCGACAACATCGTCGCCGTCAACCGTCCGTTCAAGAATTTCCTGTTTGAGTCCGTATGCGGCAAGACCATCGATAGTGAATGGTTCCCGTTCTTCCAGAGGCGCTGCCGGCTCTTCCAGGCGGATACCGAGACGGTAACGGAGCAGATACGCTGCCGGATTGGCGTAAAAGGAGAAGAGTGAGGCAAGGCTGACCTCACGCATGGCTTCCGGCGGCGGCGGGAGAACGGCGCTGATGAACTCGCGATGACTCCTTACCGTTGTCAGCTTGAGTGTTACCGCCTCGAAATTTTCCCGGGAGTAACTGAGCAGGCCGGCCGTGCCGTTAAAATAGTCGGGGCTGAACGGCTGCAGCCGGTGGCTTGTCAGCAGGCCCGGCAGCAGAGCGCCATCCTCTGCTTCGTAATTGCGCTGCAGATAATCGAGCAGTTCGCTGACAAGGGTGGACGGCGGCACGACGCTGTTATCCCTGATGCTCTGTCCGGTAAAGCTGATATAGAGACGCTGCCGGGCAGAGAGGATCGATTCGAGGAAAAGGTAGCGGTCTTCGAGTCGTAGGGACCGGTCCCCCGGCCGGGGAGAGCGGCTGATCAGGTCGAAGCCAGGCGGACGGCTCTGCCGCGGAAAGAGACCGTCGTTCATGCCGATCAGGGCGATTACCTTGAAGGGGATGCTGCGCATCGGCAGCATGGCGCAAAAAGTTACCCCACCGGAGAGAAAGCCAAGCCCGTGCTCCTCGTTGGCAAACTTGCCCAGCAGCCAGGCACGGACCACCGGCAGTTCGATTGCGGCGGTGAAAGCCGTTTCTGTCTGCAGGGCGCCGAGTTCGTTGAGCACCCTGCTGATACTGACCGCTTCCCTTGACTCGTCTTCACCCGGTGCAAATATGCTTTCGAAGAGCGACTGCAGCAGCTCGCCCCAGGCGGCAAGCGGACGCTGTTCATCAAGTCCGGTGATGATTGTATGAAGCACTCTGACAAAAGCAAC
>JAGFXN010000015.1 GCA_017861215.1 Deltaproteobacteria bacterium
GAAACCGTATACCTCATAGGCGCCGGTCCCGGCGATCCCGGCCTGATAACGGTCAGGGGCAGGGAATGCATCTCCCTGGCGGATGTTGTCATTTACGACTACCTTGCCAACGGCGAACTCCTCAAGCACGCCAAACCGGATGCCGAGCTGATCTATGCCGGCAAGATCGGCGGAGCCCACAATCACGCCCAGTCACAGATCAACGACCTCCTGGTGGCAAAGGCCGCTGCCGGTAAAAAGGTGGCGCGGCTCAAGGGCGGCGATCCGTTCGTGTTCGGTCGTGGCGGTGAAGAGTGCGAGGCGCTGGTTGCCGCGGGTATCAGTTTTGAAGTGGTGCCGGGGGTAACCGCCGCCATCGGTGCTGCCGCCTATGCCGGCATTCCGTTGACCCACCGGCAGGTAACGACATCCGTTGCCTTTGTTACCGGTCATGAAAACCCTGACAAGGAAAGTACCGATATCGACTGGGAGAAACTCTCATTAGGCAGCGGCACCGTTGTCTTTTACATGGGGGTGAAGAATCTGCCGCAGATTGCCGAAAATCTCATGGCGAACGGCCGCAGCCCCGATACTCCTGTTGCCTTGATCCGCTGGGGAACCCGGGCAGAACAGGAGGTCTTGACCGGCAGTCTGGCTGATATTGCCGACAAGGTCAGAAAATCCGGCTTCAAGGCTCCCGCCATTACTGTCGTCGGCGAGGTCGTCAACCTGCGACAAAGACTCCGCTGGTTCGACAATCGGCCGCTCTTCGGCAGAAACATTCTGGTGACAAGGGCTGCCGACCAGGCCGGCGAGTTCAGCCGCCTGCTTGCCCTGCACGGGGCAAGGGTATTTGAATGCCCGACAATATCCCTGGTGGAACCTGACTCTCTGGCAGAACTCGATACCGCCATCGCTGCCATCACCTCCTATGACTGGCTCATTCTTACCTCCGGCAACGCGGTCCGCCGTTTTTTCGGCAGGCTGTACGAGCGTGGCCGGGACGCCAGGGCGCTTGCCGCCTGCCGGGTCGCTGCCGTAGGCCCGAAGAGCGCGGCAGCGGTCCGGGAATACGGCATCATTCCCGACCTTGTTCCTGCTGACTACAAGGCAGAAGGTGTCGTGGCGGAATTCGGCAGACTCGACATTGCCGGGAAAAAAATTCTCTTCCCGCGGGCAGACAAGTCGCGCGAGCTGATACCTTCCGCCCTTGCCGCCATGGGGGCTTGTGTCTCGGCGCCTGTCATCTACTGCAACCGGCTCCCGGAAACTCTGCCGCAAGAAGCGTTGCTCGCTTTGGAAGAGCGCCGCATCGACTGTGTCACCTTTACCGCGTCATCCACGGCCGAAAATCTCTCGGCCATGCTCGGCGAGAACCGCTTTCTCAGATTGCTGGACGGGGTCAAAGTTGCCTCCATCGGGCCGATAACGACCAGAACCTGTCTCGAGCTGGGGCTGCAGGTCGATATTGAACCGGAGAAATACACCCTTGAAAAGCTGACGGAACAGATAGTACAGTTCTTCAAATGATAAAATAAAGGAGTCCATAATGTTCTACCCACAATTTCGCGCCCGCCGCATCAGAGGCAATGAGATCTTCAGGAAGATGGTGCGGGAGACGACCCTCGCTGCCAGTGACCTTATCTACCCGATGTTTTCAGCCTTCGGCAAAGGGATACACAAGGAGATCTCCTCCATGCCGGGGATCTACCAGCAGTCCATTGAGAACATCGTCGCCGAAGCGCAGGAGGTTCATGCCCTTGGCGTTCCGGCGGTCATCCTCTTCGGCATTCCGGAAGCCAAGGATGCAGTGGGGAGCGATGCCTACGCCGAGTGCGGCATCATTCAGGAGACGATCCGCGCCCTGAAGAAGGAGGTTCCCGGACTGGCGGTCATTACCGACGTCTGCATGTGCGAATATACCGATCACGGCCACTGCGGCATCATCAAGGACGGCGACGTGGACAACGACGCCACCCTGGAACTGCTCGCCAGAGAGGCGCTCTCCCATGTCCAGGCCGGCGCGGACATGGTTGCACCCTCGGACATGATGGACGGCCGGGTCGCCGCCATCAGGGAAATGCTGGACGGCAACGGCTTTGAAAAAATCCCCCTGATGAGTTATGCGGTCAAGTACGCTTCCGGCTACTACGGGCCGTTCCGTGAAGCTGCCGAGTCGACGCCGCAGTTCGGTGACCGCCGCTCCTACCAGATGGATCCGGCCAACCGGCGTGAAGGTCTGCGTGAGGCGCGGATGGACATGGAAGAAGGAGCGGACATCCTCATGGTCAAGCCTGGGCTCCCTTACCTGGATATCATCCGCGATCTGCGCAATGAATTCGACCTTCCCATCGCCGCCTATAACGTCTCCGGCGAGTACAGCATGATCAAGGCCGCAGCCCGCAACGGCTGGATCGATGAAGATCGGGTCATCATGGAGACGATGATTTCCTTCAAACGGGCGGGAGCGGATCTGATCCTGACCTATCATGCCAAAGAAGTGGCCAGGCTTTTAAAGAGCGGCAACTACTGAAAACCTAACGCACCGCAAAGAACGCCAGGAACGCAACGAAAGTCAGAAGCCTGTTTTTTTGAGTCATACCTAAAAAATCCTTGTTTCGGTTTTCTTCGCGTTCCTCGCTTAAAAGCGCCTACTTTTGGTGCGTTCCTAGCGGTTCAAACATCTTTTCCGGTTTATGCTCTTTATGTCCTCTGAAAGCTTTGTAAATATCTCCCGCCCGCTCACCGAAATGGCTGCGCTGCAGCCCGACACTGCCGCTATCATCTTTCCGGAACAGCACCGAACGCTGACCTTCCGTGAACTTGACGACTGGAGCAGCAGGCTTGCCGCCGGGTTCGAGAGACTCGGCATCAGCAGAGGGGTACGCACCGCCCTGCTGGTACCCCCGTCACCGGAACTGTTTGCCGTTACCTTTGCACTTTTCAAGTGCGGCGCGGTACCGGTCCTCATCGATCCGGGCATCGGCGCCAGAAATATGAAGGGCTGTCTCGCCGATGCCTCACCCGCCGCCTTCATCGGCATCCCGAAAGCGCATCTTGCCAGGAGGCTGCTGGGATGGGGACGGGCCTCTCTGCGAACGCTCATCACCGTCAATGGCGGCAGATTCTGGGGAGGCATTCCTCTGGCAGAAGTTCAGGGCAGCGAGACAGCGTATACTCCGGCAGAAACCCGGCGGGACGAAACTGCCGCCATTCTCTTTACCAGCGGCAGCACCGGTTCGCCAAAGGGTGTCGTCTATACCCACGGCAACTTTGCAGCGCAGATTGCAGCACTGCAGGAGATGTACGGCATCTCTCCCGGCGAGATCGACCTGCCGACCTTTCCGCTTTTTGCCCTCTTTGCCCCGGCACTCGGCATGACAGCACTCATCCCGCAGATGGATTTTACCAGGCCGGGGATGGTAGACCCTCAAAAAATAATAGAAATCGCCCGAGAGTACCGCGCCACACCCATGTTCGGCTCTCCTGCGCTCCTGAACCGTGTCGGCCGCTATGGCGCCGCACATGGCGTTTCCTTGCCGCACATGAAACGGGTCATCTCCGCCGGTGCGCCGGTTCCTGCTGCGGTCCTGGAGCGTTTTGCCGGTCTCCTGCCGGCAGATGCAGGCATTTTCACCCCTTACGGTGCGACTGAAGCACTGCCGGTCAGTTCGATCGGTCATCGCGAGATCCTGGCCGAAACCTCCCGCGCAACCTGCAAGGGAAAGGGAATCTGTGTCGGGCTCCCCGTCACAGGGCTTGCAGTGGCTATTATCCCGATAACCGACGAGCCGGTTCCTGGCTGGTCTGACGACCTGCGCCTTCCCGCCGGAGAGATCGGCGAAATTGCCGTCTCCGGACCGCAGGTGACCGCAGCCTATTTTGGCCGCCCTGAAGCGACACGACTCGCCAAGATTGCTGCTCCGGACGGCGGTTTCTGGCACAGAATGGGTGATCTCGGTTATCGGGATGAAGCGGGACGGATCTGGTTCTGCGGCAGAAAGAGCCATCGGCTCATCACCCGACAGGGAGTGCTGTTCACCATTCCGGTCGAAGGGGTCTTCAATGCCCATCCGGACGTCTTCCGCACCGCCCTGGTCGGTAGCGGCGAGCGTGGCAGCCAGCGTCCGGTGCTCTGCGTAGAACTGGAAAAGGGTGTCGGCAGGAGAGAGGAGACCAGAATTCGGCGTGAGCTCCTGGAGATCGGCGCACGCTTTCAGCATACGGCAGGAGTCAGGGAGATTCTCTTCCACCCTGCTTTCCCGGTGGATATTCGTCACAATGCGAAGATCTTTCGGGAAAAGCTGGCTCTTTGGGCAACAGGGAGATTGGCATGAAAGCTCTGGTGACGGGCGGCGGCGGCTTTCTGGGCAGCGTCATTGTCAGGATGCTGCGGGAGCGGGGCGACGAGGTCGTCAGCTTCTCCAGAGCCGACTACCCGCTGCTTGCCGCCCTCGGGGTGACCCAGCTGCGCGGCGACCTTGCCGACCATACGGCAGTTACCGCGGCGGCGCAGGGATGCGACATCGTCTTTCACGTGGCGGCCAAAGCCGGGATTTGGGGATCTTACGAGGATTATCATGCGACCAACGTAACCGGCACAGAGTCGGTGCTGGCTGCCTGCCGTGCTCACGGCATCAAACGACTGGTAACGACCGGCTCGCCAAGCGTTGTCTTTGGCGGCGGCGATATTGAAGGCGGGGATGAATCGCTCCCCTATCCCGATCATTATGCAGCGCACTATCCTCTGACAAAAATGCTTGCCGAGCGGCTTGTCCTGCAGGCAAATTCACCGCAACTGGCAACTGTCTCCCTCAGACCGCATCTGATCTGGGGCCCGGGAGATAATCATCTGCTGCCGAGAATTATTGATAAGGCAAGGAAGGGGCGGCTGAAGCGGATCGGAAAGCGGGCCTGCGTCGTTGACACCGTCTATATTGACAATGCAGCACAAGCCCATCTACTGGCGGCAGACCGGCTTGAACCGGGGAGCGTCATTGCCGGAAAAGCCTATTTCATCACCAACGACGAGCCGCTGCCGCTCTGGGAGATGGTGAACAGAATGCTTGCCGCAGCAGACATGGCCCCGGTAACCACGACTGTTTCACCAGGCGCCGCCAAAGTGGTTGCCGTAATCTGTGAAACTCTCTGGAAGTTATTGAGAATTTCCGGCGAACCGCCGCTGACCCGCTTTGTAGCGGAAGAGCTTTCTACCGCTCACTGGTTCGATATCAGTGCAGCACGAAGGGATCTGGGTTACGAGCCGGAAATTTCCATAGAGGAAGGGTTAAGGCGGCTGCGCGCATGGCTGGCTGCTTCTGGACTACTTGCCGAGAAAAGGTGACAGCAACAGATAGCAGGCATAGGCCACTATAGCAGAAGCAGGAATGGTGAGCACCCAGGCAATCAGTATCCGCTGTGCTACCGTCCAGTTCACTGCAGAGAGTCTCTTTGAAAGACCAACCCCGAGAATGGCTGACGTGATGACATGGGTGGTGCTGACCGGCATCCCTATGGAGGCGGCACCAAGGATTACCCCTGCCGAGGCAGTTTCTACACAGAAGCCGTGAACCGGCTGCAGCTTGACAAAATCATGGCCGACCGTCTTGATGATCCGCCACCCGCCGGCAGCCGTGCCGAGACCCATGGCAATCGCACATGACATCTTTACCCATACCGGTACGTCAAAAGCAGGTATCAGTCCGTAGCTTAACAACGCCATGGTGATTACCCCCATCGACTTCTGGGCATCGGCAGTACCATGTGCAAAAGCCATGCAGGCTGCAGAAACTATCTGCATGCGCCGGAAGCCCTTGTTCAGTCCGCTTGGTGATTTATTGCGAAAGGCCCAGTAGATAATGATCATAAAAACAAAGCCGATAGCTGTGCCGATCACTGGTGAAATAAGCAGCGCAAGGACAATCTTTTCGAGTCCTGCCCAGTGGAGAGCGGCACTGCCTGCATGAGCCAGGACTGCGCCGATGATGCCGCCGATGATTGCGTGGGACGAGGATGAGGGTAAGCCGTAGTACCAGGTAATTATATCCCAGATTATTGCTCCCAGAATTCCGGCAAGCACTACCATCTGGGTTATATTGTCCTTGTCAACTATCCCCTTTCCTATGGTAGCGGCCACTTTTGTCGAAACCATGGCCCCGGCAAAATTCAGTATTGCCGCCATGAATATTGCCGCCCTTACTGTCAGCGCCCTGGTTGAAACGCACGTGGCAATGGCATTTGCGGTATCGTGAAAACCGTTGATATAATCAAAGACCAGCGCGGCAAGAATGACCAGCACCAGCATTATCAATGTTGCATCAGGCATTCTTTAGCACCACGCTTTCCAGAATATTAGCTGCATCTTCACATTTATCCGTTGCTTTCTCCAGCGTTTCGTAGATCTCCTTCCACTTTATCAGCTGAATCGGATCTTTCTCCTCATCAAACAGCCGGCTGACCGCTTCGCGGCAGACGCGGTCACCTTCATTCTCTAAAGCGTTCACTTCCACGCAGTACACGGCGATCGGTTCCATTTTGCCGCCCATAACATGGAGCGCTTTATTGATGGCCTCAGCCCCCTTTAGGATCAGAAATGCCAGCTCTTTTGCCTCAGGTGTTGAAGCTTCAACATTGTACATGACAAAGCGTTGTGCTGAGCCGTCGATCAGGTCAAGGATGTCATCCAGAGCAGAAGCGAGCGAGTAGATGTCTTCCCGGTCAAATGGGGTGATGAAGCTTTTGTTCAGTTTTTTGATAATCTCATGAGTCTGCGTATCTCCCCGATGCTCAATATCCTTGATTGCTTTCTGGCTTGCCACCGGATCAGAGTAGTGATCAAGCATCTCCTTCAGCTTAATTGCACCTTCGACGATTATGCCACCCATTTCCTGGAACATCTGGAAAAATTTCTCTTCTTTCGGGATAAGTCCGAACATTGTTGTCACATCTCCTTTGCAGAGTTAATTCGGTTGGCTCACAACACTGCATTTTTTTGCTTAATGAGGAATAAACTTTTTGAATATAGCAGACACTGCTGCTGTGTCAAAAAGAATTGCACCGTCTTGCACCATTTGCCTTGCTGCTTCGCATGGCTTAGACGGATATGCAGCAAACGGTCGCTTTTTAAAATATGCAGCTTAAAGCTCTGCTTCATTCAGATACATCATGGCCAGTCGGCCTCTGTTCTCGAGACAAAGCCGGCAGAGCATGCCGCTATCCTGCCAGTGGTTCTCTGCCAGCCATCTGCCAGCATCTGCAAAAACCGTCTCTTCACCGGCTCTGTCAATGCTCTCGCCGCAAAGAGCGCATGTCATGCCGTTGCCAGCTGTCATGCGCCTTGTAAGACCAGTGCGGCAAGAGCTTCAATAAACCTGGGGGAACTGTTCAGTGAGGGCATTCTCGCAAATTTGGCGATGCCGAGCTCCCACGCTTTTTTGGAGTATTCTATGTCGATCTCATGGAGTGTCTCGATATGATCGGAGACAAACGAAAGCGGCACTACCAGAAGGTTTTTGACGCCGCTCCCGGCGAGTTTTTTCAGCATGTCATCCGTCGACGGCTCAAGCCATTTTACCGGCCCGGCCCTTGACTGGAAAGAAAGGTGATGCGGCACTGTGAACTGTTGCATGATCAGCCGGACGCTCTCCTCTATCTGTGCAAGATATGGATCACCTTCATCGATGAACGATTGCGGCAGAGAATGTGCCGAAAACAGCAGTTCTACCTCTGCAAGCGGGTGGAACTGCTGCAATCCTTCTCTTATTTTTTCAGCCATTGCATCTATGTATCCGGAATCATTATAAAAACTGTCAATATAACGAACTTTGAAATCGACTTTGGACTCGGCCAGCACTTTTTTCAGCTCTTTGATGCTCGAACCGGTAGTCGCCCTGGAATAGTGAGGATACAGCGAAACAGCAGTAATGTCCTTGATACCGGCCTTCCTGATCGCGGCCAGCGCTTCGATTGTCGACGGCCTCCAGTAGCGCATGGCAACAAAGCAACGATAGTTGTCGCCGAGCACTTGCTCAAGCGATCTTGCCTGCTCTTCGGTCAATTCGCGGAGCGGGGATTTACCGCCGATGAGGCTGTAGTTCTCTTCCACATGGGCAGCTCTTTTTTTGACAATTATCCTGGCAATCAGCGGCTGCAGCCAGGCCGGCCCGATCTTGATGATTTCTCTGTCAGTAAAGAGATTCAGCAAAAACGGCCGTACCGCATCTAGCGAGTCCGGACCACCCATCTGCAGCAGAAGTACAGCTTTTTTCTCCGTCATGGTTTCTCCTGCCCGTTCAGATTAAGGGTCACATTATAAACTTTGCCGGTCTCCATCTCCCGGAACTGCAGCTTGACGGACCTGGCGGTTTTAGCCTCTCCGGGGAAAAACAGAAAGCCGTTTGCCAGGTGACCTATCGGAATCATCTTACTTTCCAGCCCTTTGCTGCGGATGTCATTGAGTATTGCTGTCTGGCGGTCAGTGGAGGTAGCCTCTTTTCCCGTGCCGACAATGGCACCGCCAGCAGCGCCGAGCGCAGCCCCTTTACCCATGGCATTGCCTACGTTATCCCCTGAAACGATGCCAATCGCCGCTCCAAGAACGGCCCCTCCGGCTGCCCCCCAAAGAGCACCCGTACCGGCACCCTTACCGAGGGCTGCCAGCTGCGTCGACTTTTCAACCCTGTTGATAACAGTCTGGTTCGGGACAACCTGCCAGTAGTTCCCCTGCGCATCAATCAGAAAAGTCTGCTCCGTCACAATCTGCAGGGGTTTGCCGCTCAGATTGTTCATTACCAGCTGGACAGGCAGAAGGCCGGTGTCCCTGATATCGAAACCGAATGCCTCTTTCGCTATATCCCTGTCCGCATAGGCTTCCGCACCTATCGCTACCCCGCCGACTTCCTGCCTGTTGGCATACGCCTCAGGCGGACGGAATGACACGTACTGACTATTGTAGGAGGTACATCCGGCAACTTGGATTAGTACAAGTAGAACGACTGCTGCTTTTATTATTGTTTTCATGTCAGCCTCCTTTTTTTAAATTTTACCATGCTTGCACCCTATTTCAAGGAAGAGCGTTTGCCTAATAAATGGGCAAAATTGCGGCTTGCAAATTTGCCCCAAAACCGGCGTTCTTTCGTCGAGGCTGGGCTTGATATTCATTTGGCACAAAAACCTTTTAAGCGGGGTTTATGCCCGTAGCAGATGATATAGCTATTATTCAGCGGTGGTCCCGTCTTATTATCACCAATGATCTTGACTCCCCGCTGAACGGCAGTCGAAACTCATGAATATCAGCGACCACTGCCCCAAGCACGGTCAGTTTGCCGGATGACATTTCAGCCTCGCTTTTTCCCTCCCTGCCCTTCATGGCAATAATGACGCCATCGGGAGCAAGCAGCGGCAGTGCCAACTGGACGTATTTCGGAATATCAGAAAATGCTCTCGATACGACCCTGTTGAATCTTTCAGGATATTCCTCGCCAAGGTCCTCTACCCTTGCATGCAGAGCAGTGAAATTTTCAAGGCATAACAAGCGGGCAACGTGTCTCTGAAAAAGAATTTTCTTGTCTACAGCATCAAGCGAAACAATGATGGCGGCAGGAGTGACAATTTTAAGCGGGATAGCCGGAAAACCTCCGCCGGAACCGATGTCAAGCAATTCTCCGGAAATGTTTACATGCTTCAGAATTGCCAGAGAGTCAAGGAAATGCTTAACAGCAATATCTTCAGTCCTGGTAATGGCAGTGAGATTTATCTTGCGGTTCCATTTGCATAGCTCGGTCGCAAATAGTTTGAATTTCTCGACGTGAGCCTGCTCAAGAACGATCCCCAGCTGCTCAGCACCGCGCTCCAGATATTCTTGCAGGATATTCATCCTTCTATCTTTACCTTGATCGCAATCGAGAGTATGGCAACAGCAGCAGGTGTAACACCCGGTATCCGTGATGCCTGCCCTAACGTAGCAGGCTGCATCCGGATCAGCTTTTCCCGCACTTCAGCGGTAAGGCCGGCTATGGCCGCGTAATTAAAGTCCAGGGGGATCCGCGCCCCTTCCATTTTTGCCATTCTTCTCACCTGCTCCAGCTGCCTGTCAATATAGCCCTGGTACTTGACCTGGATCTCGACTTGCTCCCGAACCGCTTTCGCAACATTACCGAGAGAAGGGTCAAGTCTTGCCAGATCTGCATATGTCACATCGGATCTTTTCAGCAATTGCTCATAGGTAAGTGAATTCTGCAAACCACCAAGACCAAAATCCGCCACAAAGTCCGGAGCTGCTTCAGACGGCAGCAGCTTTGCTTTCTGCAATTTCTCCAGCTGCTCTCCTATTGCCGCTCTCTTGCAGACGAAATACCGATAGTCATCCTCTAATACAAGTCCAAGCCGGTGGCCCAGTTCCCGCAATCGCAGATCGGCATTATCTTCACGCAGCAGCAGCCGGTACTCGGCACGCGAGGTGAACATCCGGTAAGGTTCCTTCGTCCCAAGAGTGACAAGGTCATCTATCATGACCCCGATGTACGCCTCATTCCTGGCTAGAACCAGCTGCTCCTTTCCCTTGACCTTTAATGCCGCGTTTATCCCGGCCAGCAGCCCTTGACCTGCAGCCTCCTCATAACCGGAAGTGCCGTTAATCTGGCCGGCATGATAAAGATTTTGTATCCTTTTGGTTTCCAGTGTTGCCCGCAGCTGCACCGGATCGGCATAATCGTACTCGATTGCGTAAGCTGGACGCATGATTTCAACTTTTTCGAGCCCCTCGATACTCCGGTAGAAGGACCACTGTACGTCGATAGGCAATGAGGTGGAAAGCCCTGAAGGATAGTATTCTACCGTGCTCAAGCCTTCGGGCTCAAGGAATGTCTGGTGCCGCTCCTTTTCCGGAAAGCGCACAACCTTGTCTTCAATGGACGGGCAATAGCGCGGACCGATGCCTTCTATTATCCCGGCGTACAGCGGAGAACGGTCGAGCCCGGACCTGATAATTTCGTGGCTGCGCGGATTGGTATAGGCGATGTAACACGGCACTTGCGGTTGGACTACGGTAGTCTTCGAAAACGAAAAAGCCTCGGGAGGGTCATCGCCAAATTGCGGTTCGAGCCTGCTGAAATCTATGGTTCGGCCATCAAGTCTTGCCGGCGTTCCGGTCTTCAGTCGACCGATATCAAAGCCTAGCTCCCGCAGATTATCGGACAGACCGACAGAAGGGAGATCGCCTGCCCGGCCGCCGGGGTAGTTTGTCAGGCCGATGTGTATCAGCCCCTTCATGAATGTTCCGGTTGTCAGAATCACGGTTTTGCCAAGAAATCTGACGCCGGCTCGCGTCTCTACACCGACAACCTTCTCACCTTCAACAACAAGACGCGTAACCTCTGCCTGCTTCAGGTCAAGATGCTCCTGATTCTCAAGCACGCCCTTCATCCTGAGACGGTACAGCTGCTTGTCTGCCTGCGCCCGCGAAGCCCTGACCGCTGGACCCTTGCGCATATTGAGAATGCGGAACTGAATGCCGGTGGCATCGATATTTTTCCCCATCTCACCGCCAAGAGCGTCAATCTCCTTGACTATATGCCCTTTTGCCTGTCCGCCGATTGCCGGATTGCACGACATAAGCGCCACGGCATCAAGATTAATTGTCAGTAGAAGCGTCGCACACCCCATACGGGCTGAAGCCAGGGCGGCCTCGCAGCCTGCATGCCCTGCCCCGGCAACTATGACGTCGTATTGCTTGTCGTAAGCTACCAATGCCTTTTCTCCGTTACGCAGCAATTCAGGAGCAATGAAAACCACCACAAGGCCGACCAGTTATGGTTCATTACTGCCATTGTTTCACGTGAAACATTTACTACTTGCCGATGCAAAACTGTCCGAATACGAGATCAAGAATGTCGTCAGGGGTGGTTTCCCCGGTAACTTCGCCGAGAACATGGAGTGCCTCCCGCAGATCAAGAGCCAGTAGTTCATCCGGCAAAGGGATCGCGCTGTGCTCAATAAAATCTCTGAGTAAAGCCCGGACACAAAGCAGCGCGTCCCTGTGCCTGGCCCGTGAGAGCAGAAGCAGTTCGCGGCTGTCAACAATTTTACCGTGCAGAAAGGTCTGCGCAATACTATGCTTGAGCTGCTCAATTCCGGCCAGTGATAACGTGGAAATGGTAACGGCAGGATACGTGCAAAGGCCTGGAGGAAGATGAAGTCCGGCTTCAAGATCCGACTTGTTCAGTACGATAATGATTCTGGAGTCCCTGATGGCGTCGGCAACGA